>DMJJ01000017.1:834-24250 GCA_003452185.1 Verrucomicrobiales bacterium
CGTGCCAGCAAGCAGGCCCCGGGGGGAGATCGGTTTGGTCGCCATGGAACGACGCCCGGTCCTGCCGCGCGAGGCGGCGGGACCGGGCGGGGAGTGGAGAAAGGAGCCGGCGCCGCACAACCGGCGATGGCTCCCGCCTCGGGGCTCAGGAAACCGAACGCCGTGAGCGGCAGGCAACCCCGATGATCGCTGCGCCCAAGCCGGCCAGCGCAAGGGTGGCAGGCTCGGGGACCGGGGTCAGGAACCCGCGGATCTCGCCGCCCGGAAACTGCGTGGTGTGAATGTTCAGATAGGCTTTCCCATCCGCCATCGCCGAGGCAAGGGAGGCCTCCGCCGAGGCGAGCGTGCCCCCATGCGAGCTGACGAAGCCAGCGCTGAAACTCGTCGCGAGGGAGAGATCGAGAGTCGAGGTGTAGCTCCCGCTGGTACCGCCAACGGGAAACCCGGGAAGCGTCGGCGCCGTGACCGCTACGCCGGTGGTCCCGGTGAACGGGGCCGCCGTCGCGGCATGGATGTGAGCGGCCGTCACATTGGCACCCAGGCCTGAGAAGGTGACCGAGATGTTCAGCGTGTGGGCCGAGTCGTCATAGTTGACCAGCCCGCCCCCCACGCCCAGGGAGGGAGTCCCCTCGGTCGGGCCGTCGAGGGCGACGGAGTACTGGAAGAGGTTCGCCTGTGATGACACGGTGCCACACAGGAACAACAGGGATAAAAGGGTTTTGTTCATGCGACTCCACCCTGCCGACGCGGCATCGCATTGCAAGGGGGATCCCGGGTCAGCCCCCCCCGGCCGGGCGACTTTTTGGTAACAGGACTGATACATCCACCCGGGGGGAGACCCGGGCCGTGACGCCCCGAGGCGGGGGTGCGGGGGTCGTCAACCCCTTGCGCCAGGCCGCGTTCCTGTCATTCTACCGGCCGCATGAGCAGAATTGTCGGCATCGACCTTGGAACCACGAACTCCCTGGTGGCGGTCGTGGAGAGCGGGATCCCGTATGTGATCGCCGACGCCGAGGGACAACGGCTCACCCCCTCGGTGGTTCACATTCCGGGTCCGGGAGGGGAGCCTGTGGTGGGGCACAAAGCCTCCCGGGTGCGGGCGCTGAAGCCGGCGGAGACCGTCTACTCGGTGAAGCGGTTCATGGGGCGACGGGGCGCTGACATTCCCCGTGAGGAGATGCTTGTCAGCTATCCGGTCCAGGGGGAGGCGTCGGGGCCGGTAACCCTCGGGATCCATGGAAGGGCGTGGACCCCGGAGGAGATCTCGGCCGAGGTCCTCAAGAAGCTGAAGCGGGACGCCGAGGCCACCCTGGGGGAGCCGGTCACCCGCGCGGTGATCACCGTCCCGGCCTATTTTAATGACGCCCAGCGGAATGCCACGATCCGGGCGGGAGAGATCGCCGGGCTGACCGTGGAACGGATCGTCAACGAGCCGACCGCCGCCGCGCTGGCCTACGGGCTCGACAAGCTCCAGGAGCGCTCCCGCATCGCGGTCTACGACCTCGGCGGGGGGACCTTCGACCTCTCGATCCTGGAGCTCAACCAGGGGACCTTCCAGGTCCTGTCCACCAACGGGAACACGCGTCTTGGCGGAGATGATCTTGACCGGAGGATCGTCGAGTCGCTGGCGGGGCGGATTCTCGCCGCCGGAGGCCCGGATGCGAGCCGCGACCCGGGGCTCATGGCCCGGATCCGCGAGGTGGCGGAGCAGGCGAAGATCCGGCTCTCGACGGAGACCTCCACCGACATCCAGCTCCCGTTCCTCACCCCGGGGTTCAGCTTTTCGCATACCTTGACCCGCGAGGAGCTGGAGTCCCTGACCCGCGAGATCATCGAGCGGACGCGGGCCCATTGCCTCCGGTCGCTCTCCGACGCGAAGCTCGAGGCCAAGGACCTCCAGCAGGTGATCCTGGTGGGGGGGCAGACCCGGATGCCGCTCGTGCGCCGCCTGGTGTCGGAGTGGTTTGGATGCGCGGAGTTCGAGGAATCGCGGGGCGACCTCCGGCTTGGGGGGGAGTTCCACAAGTCGCAGGGCCCGGCCCTGAACACTTCCCAGAACCCGGACGAGGCCGTCGCCCTCGGGGCCGCGATCCAGGCCGAGATCCTGGCCGGGGGATTCAAGAACCTGCTCCTGCTCGACGTCACCCCCCTCTCCCTGGGGATTGAGACCTTCGGGGGGCTGATGAACGTCATCATCCCGAGGAACTCGACGATCCCGGTCAAGGCGGGCGAAATGTTCACGACCGCTGTCGACAACCAGCCGAGCATGCTCATTCATGTGCTCCAGGGGGAGCGGGAGCGGGCCTCCGACAACTGGAGCCTGGGGCGGTTCACCCTCGAGTTCGAGCGGGCGCCCAAAGGGGTGCCCCGCGTCGGGGTGCAGTTCGAGATCGACGCGAATGGGATCCTGCACGCCCTGGCCCGCGATGTCAGGACCGGGCACCAGAAGATCGTTCAGATGAAGAGCGCGGTCGACGTCGACGATGCCGACGTTCAGAAGATGGTCGAGGAGTCCGTGGCCCACGCGTTCGACGACCTGCGGGCCCGGCAGTGGATCGAGGCGAAGCTCCGCGCCGGCGAGACCCTGGGCGTCACCCGCAAGGCCGTGGCGGAGCATGCCGCGGAGCTCGATCCCGAGTACCGGACCCAGATCGAGGCCGCGATGGCCGAGGTGGAGAGGGTGTTGGAGACCGAGGATCGCCGGACGAAGACCGGGGATCCTCAACGGCTCAAGGAGGCCAACAAGGCCCTCGACGAGGTCACCAAGCCCCTGGCCGACCACATGATGGACAAGGCCATGGAGGCGATGTTGAAGAAGAAAGGGCTCATCTGATGGCCCGCGGCGGCATCCCTCCTGGCCTGGTTGTCCGGGTGGCGGAGACCGCCGAGGAGATCGAGGCCATCCAGAGGCTCCTCTACCGGACCTTCGTCGAGGAGATCCCCCAGCATCCGCCAAATCCCGAGCGGCGACTGGTGGACCGGTTTCATTCCGAGAACACCTATTTCGCCTGCCTCTCGGGGGGGGCCCTCCTGGGAACCGTGGCTTACCGGGCCTCCCGTCCCTTTTCACTCGACCTGAAACTCGGGAACGTCGACCCGTTTCTCCCGGCGGGGAGGAAGCTCTGCGAGCTGAGGCTCCTGGCGGTGGTTCCGGAACATCGCCACACCCGGGTGGCGGCGCTGCTGCTTCAGAGCGTGGCCGCCCATGCGCTCGCGTCCGGGCGGGATGCCGCGCTGATCTCGGGAACCACCCTGCAGCAGAAACTCTATCGGCACCTCGGGTTCACCCCGTTCGGGCCGCTTGTCGGGAGCCCCGGGGCGCAGTTCCAGCCGATGTACCTCTCCCTGGAGGCGTATCTCGGGCGTCCCGGGAGCCGTCACCGCCCGGGGGCTGCCGAGTCGTTCAACCCCCAGTCGTAGTCGGTGTACTCGATCCGGAACCCGCCGGTCTTCAGCTCCGCGGCGGCCTCCGGGGGAAGGTACCGCTCCGCATAGTCGAGGATGGCCGCCCCGTTGCGCCGAAAGTCGGCCTCGTACCACTTGAAGATCGGGGAGAGGTACACGGTGCGGCGAACCCCGACCACCCGGTTCTTCGCCGTGTCGGCGAAAAAGGCACGCGCCTGCTCGTCGACCTGCTCCTGGAGCCGGCGGCCGGAATAGGGCTCGCCCCGCAGGGGAGGACACCCCCGCGCCGCGCAGACCAGGATGAAGTGAACGCCTGGCTGCTCGGGGTACTTTGCCCTCAGCAGGTCGTTCTCGAGCCCTCCCAGACTCAGGATCCGGCCAAAGAGGCGCACCGACCCCTTGCGCCAGGCAGCGTGGGGCAGGAAGCCGATCTCCTTGATGCTCTTGAGGGGATAATTCTCAAGGATGAGCTGGAGGGTCGTGGCGTTGTAGACATTGCAGAGGAAGGCAACCTGCTCGTTCGCCCCCCAGCCATCGAACTCCTTCTCCGTCAGCCCGGCAACCTGATCGAGGAATGCGGTCAGGTCGCGGGGATCGGCCTTCAGAGCGGCATAGTTGACCAGCCCCCCCTTTACATGGTGCGCCAGCACGGAGGCGTAAAGCCGGTAGTCACGGTCAAAGGGTGCGGCGGCGGTCCTTCCGGGGACCGCCAGGCAAAGCAGCCCGGCAACCGCCCACACGAGGGGCAAGGCGCGAGATCGAAGGATGTGCATTGTGAGACCCCCCTTCCCGGCACCGGCATCCATGCCGTCCCGTGGGGGATGGGGCGGAGGGTAACGGGCCCGGTTCGGGATGCAATCCAGATGAAAAATTCGCTGGCACCCCCCGACGCGCCTCCTAAGCTGCAGGGCATGCACCAGTATCTCGAGCGCGTCGTCGATCTCCTGGACCCTTCCCTCAACCGCCTCCCCGGTTCCTCCATCGAAGAGGCTCGCGCACGGGTGCTCTCGGGCGATCCCGCCCAGGTCCGCGGAATCAAGGGCTCGTTCGCCCTGCTCGCCAAGTCCGGGAAAAGCGTCCGCATGGCCCGCTCCCTCGACCGGCCAATGCGGTACTTCCTCGCCAAGCGACAGGAGGGGCCCGCCCTGGTGGTCGCCGACCGGATCGATGCGCTCTACGCGTGGCTCAAGTCCGAGGGGCTCGAAGGGCAGTTCCATCCGAGCTACAGCCGGATGGTCCCCGCCCATCACCTGACCGAGATCCAGCTGATCGGATGCCCGGACCCGGATCCCACGTACACCCGGTTCTTCGACCCCCGTCCCAACACCCAGCCGGCGGACCTCGACCAGGTGGGGCGGAACTACATCGCCATCCTGGCGGACGAGATCGCGGAATGGCTGCGCCAGATCCCCGAGCAGGAGCCCATCGGCGTCTGCTTCTCAGGCGGGGTCGACAGCGGGGCGGTGTTCGTCGTCACCTACCACGTGATGCGGAAGCTCGGGATGAACCTCGGCCGCCTCAAGGCCTTCACCCTCGACCTGGGAGAAGGTCCCGACCTGGCCCAGGCCCGCAGCTTCCTCGAGTCCCTGGGGCTGGGGCTGTTCCTCGAATCAATCGAGGCCGACCCGGCGTCGATCAACGTCGACGAAACCATCCGGATCCTCGAGGACTACAAGGTCCTGGATGTGGAGTGCGCCTCCATGGGTCTCGCGCTCTGCAAGGGGATTCGCGCGCGCTATCCCCAGTGGCGATATCTTCTCGACGGCGATGGCGGGGACGAGAACCTCAAGGATTACCCGATCGAGGAAAACCCCGAGCTCACCATCCGGAGCGTGGTTCACAACCAGATGCTCTACCAGGAAGGCTGGGGGGTCGGTAAGATCAAGCACTCCCTGACCTACAGCGGAGGCCTGAGCCGAGGCTATGTGCGAACCTACGCCCCGGCGCGCCGGCACGGGTTCGAGGGCTTCAGCCCCTTCACCCTCCCGTCCGTGATCGAGGTGGCGGAAGGAATCCCGTTCATCGAACTGACCCGCTACGATGTCCCCGCGCTCTACTCCATCAAGGGAGAGATCGTTCGCCGCGGGATCCGGGCGATCACAGGATTTGAGTTCCCCGCATTCCCGAAACGCCGATTCCAACATGGCGCCATCCCCAGGGAGGAACTGCGTCGACATGTCCCCGCCACGGAGGCGCTGCTACGCCGCAAGTTCCTTTCCCTCTACGAGTAACCATCCGGCCCACCCCACCCTGCGGCAACGGAGGAGAAACTTCCGACAACGGAGAGCTCCACAGCCATCTCTAACGTCTTCAAGACGTTAGAGGGTCCACCACTCCCCACTGAACGGATCCCTGTTCTGTCAGAGAATAGGGACGCCGGAGGCGTCGTCTTTTCCTGAAGGTGACGCACACGCCATGAAACCGTAACACGGCGGAACGATCTTACTCTCAGCGAATCGAATTAAATGAGGACCGGGTCAAAGGGACCCGGAGCACGGAAAGAAGAAAGATGAACACTGTGAGTTTCAAGCCACAATCGGACCGCCAGCTGGAAGCCTTCTTGGTGGAGGCGATCACTCCCCTGAGGGGGACGCCGCTGGTTCGGATCACCCTGGACGCCATCCAATCGGTCGACTGCTCGGGCTTCGCGCCGTCGGCCACCCGGAGCCGGAGCCAGTGGGAGGCCAATCCCCGGACCCTCCTGACGGTACTGACCTACTGCTACTCCCTCGGCCTTTACAACCCTGAGGATATCGAGGATGCGATCCAGGAGGATCCCTCGGTGGCCTATCTCTCCGCCCGCACGTTTCCCGAAGCCATCGAGCTTCGCCGGTTTCGCCGGGAGCATCGCGGGTTGGTGCGTGAGGCGCTGGTGCGGGTGCTGGAGCGGGTGCTCGTGACCGCCGCCCTGGGGGTTGACCCCACGCTGATCCCGCCGACCGAGTGGGCGGCCACGCTGAGCCGGGCCGACCTGGCCCCGGACACCGTGATCCGGCTTGGCCGGATCGCCGAGGAGCGCATTCTCCTCGCCCTCCTCTGGGACGGCCCCGCGATGCACGACTAATGTGCTGACCTCAGGCCCCGTTTCGGGCTAGGCTCAGGTCTCCTGAGCCATGAGCGGCAAGTACATTTTTGATCTGCGGAGCGAGGATCGCCGAAGGGCGCTTCCCTCGAAGCTCATCATCGGACAGAAGGAGAACGAGAGCCTCCGTCATGTCACCCTGAAGCTTCTGGCCTTTCTGATCTTCTCCCGCGACCGCCTGCAGGTGGAGGGAAACATCCACAACGACAACATCCCGTTCGAGCCCGACCTCGTTCAGCTCGACTACACCCTGCAGCCGGTGCTCTGGATTGAGTGCGGCGACTGCGGAGTCTCCAAGCTGCACAAGCTCGCGGTGAAGGTGCCGGAGGCGGAGATCTGGGTGATGAAGGCTTCCCCCCTGGAGGCCCAGAACCTTGTCGCCGCGATGGCGAAGGAGGAGCTTCGGCGCAACCGCTACCAGGTGATCGGGTTTGATCCCGAGATGCTTCGCGAGATCTGCGGGCTGATCCAGGCGCGGAACCAGGTGCTCCTGGTGCACGTCGACTTCGAACCCCCGGGACTCCAGCTCGACTTCAACGGGCTCTGGTTCGATGCCCCCTTCGTCCACCTCAAGCACTGAGGGGCCGATCCCACCACGCGCCACGGCCAGGCTCATTCGTGCCGGGCGATCCATCCGCCGCCGACCACCAGATCCCCCTGATAAAAGACGCAGGCCTGTCCCGGCGTGACCGCGCGCTGGGGGACGTGCAGCCGCACCTCGGCCCCGCCCCCGGGGAGCGGGGTGACGGTCGCGGGGGTTCCGGGGTGGTTGTAGCGGATCCGCGCGCTGACCTCGATCGAGGCCGGCGGGGTTTCGAACGGGATCCAGTTGCAGCGCTCCACACGAAACCGTTCCCGGTCGAGCAGCGAGTCGTCCCCCACGATCACGCGGTTGGTGGCCGGGTCGAGGGCGATGACATAGAGGGGGGTGGGGGAGGAGATCCGGAGCCCCTTGCGCTGGCCCACGGTGTAGAACTCGATTCCATCGTGCTCCCCGAGCTTCCTTCCCTGCGTGTCGACGATCTCCCCCCGGTGGGGGGCGACGAGCTTCGACTGCTGGAGGAACCGGCCGTAATCGTTGTCGGGCACGAAGCAGATCTCCATGCTCTCCTCCTTCTCGGCGGTCTTGAGGCGGGACTCGCGGGCGACCTCGCGCGTCTCCGACTTGGTGAGCCCTCCGAGCGGGAAAATCACATGGGCAAGCTGTTCCTGCCGGAGGCTGAACAGGAAGTAGCTCTGGTCCTTGCGGGGATCGCGTCCCCGCAGCAGCAGGGTCCGCCCGGTGGCGGGGTCGGGCTCCGTGCGGGCGTAGTGGCCGGTGGCGACGCGGCGGGCCCCGAGTTTTCGGGCCCGATCGAGCAGGGTGCCAAACTTCAGCTTCTCGTTGCAGAGAACGCAAGGGTTCGGGGTCCGGCCGGCCCGGTACTCGCTGGCGAAGTATCCGATCACCTGCTGCTGGAACTCCGCGGCCTCATCGACGAGGTAGAACGGGATTCCAAGCCGGTGGGCCACGCTCCGGGCATCGGTCACCGCCTGGGGGCCGCAGCACTTGTCCTCGGCACGGGCGCCACAATCCTGGGGCCAGAGCTTGAGGGTGATTCCGATCACGTCGAAGCCCTGTTCCTGCAGGAGGGCGGCGGCGGCCGAGGAATCGACCCCGCCGCTCATCCCCAGCACCACACGCTCTCTCGCTTCGGGCAACTCGCTCACACGCTCCAGCATAGCGCGGGGCGGAGACTGGGGAAGCACGGATTCCTGGGGTTCCAACACGGCAGGAGCGGCCGGGGGGGCCATGGCTCAGCCCCGGCGCCATTCCTTCTTGGGCGGCTCCGGGAGCCCCTGGGCACGGTAGGAGGTCCGGAAGTGGAGCTTCGAGACCTTGCTGAGACTCGCGGCGCCAAACTTCCCGACAAACTCACGGGCCGCGGCGTCCACCGCGGCCGAAGCCCCCTTGGGAAACCGCATCCCATACTCCTTCTCCATCCGGGCGAGCCGGCTGACGAACTCGTTCCGGGCCAGGATGGAGGCGGCCGCAACGGCAAGGTCCGACTCCGCCTTGTGCCGCTGCACCAGCTCAATCTCGCGTCCAAGGCTGAGAAGCGCCCCGGCGACGACCTGCTTGTTGGCGGCGAACTGGTCGCTGATGGCCCGCACCGGGAGGGGGTCCATCCGGTGCCGCTGGAGCATCAGGTTCTCGATCACCCGGGCATGGCCCCAGGCGAGGAGCGAGTTGACGCTTCGCATCTTGGTGTAAAGACGGTTGTAGGCCTCGTTCCCGATCGGCACCACCGTGCTGACGCATCCCGGGGTGTCGCGGATCACCTCGGCCAGCCGGCTGATCTGCGCGTCGCTCCCGATGCTCTTCGAGTCGCGGATCCCCGACTCCCTCCAGGCATCGATCACCCGCTCGTTGACATAGACGCCCGCCACGCACATCGGACCGAAGAAATCCCCCTTCCCGGACTCATCGATGCCGAGCCGGGGCTGGAGGAGCTCCGGATTGAGCACGGCCTCGTAGCCGACGGTCGCCTGCTTCAGGATCTCGGGCTCGAGGACAAACTCGACGAACTCCGCCGTCCCCTTCCCTTGCACCACCAGCTTGCCGCTCTTGTAGTACACCAGGTTGACGTTCTCCTTCTCCCCGGCAAACAGGGCGTGCTCCACGGTGCGGGGCCTCCAGCCGCGGGCCTCAATGAGCTCCTGAAGCGAGGCGGCCTGCTCCGGGGTGAGCTTGCAGGTATGAATCGAGGGTGTCGGCATGGCGGTTCGCGCGGGGGAACGGTAACGTCAAACCCCGGGCCCTAAAACCCCTTTTTCCTCAAACCACCCACGGGCGCCGGGGACCGGGAGGCCGGAGGGCTCAAAACGTGCTGTTCTGGAGCGCGGCGAGGGTGTTCAATCCGGGGCATTCCCCGACCGACCGGGTGAGATCGATGAAACCCTCGGGACTCACAATTCTGGCCTGTCTCCTTCTGGCGCTCCCCACCCGGGAAGCGGCGGCGGGGGAGGGTTCGCCCACGGGGGCCGAGGGGACGGCAACCCACTGGGCATTCCAGCCGATTCAAGCCCCCCAGCCCCCGCTCCCCCGGAACCGACGCTGGGCCCGGAACGAGATCGACCAGTTCATCCTCGCCCGTCTCGAGGCGGAGCACCTTCACCCCACCCCCGAGGCGGACCGGACCACATGGCTCAGGAGGGTGACCCTCGACCTGACGGGGCTCCCCCCGACCCCGGAGGAAGTCGCCCGGTTCCTGCGCGACACCCGCCCCGGGGCCCACGAGCGGGTGGTTGACAGCCTGCTGGCCTCCCCGCGCTACGGGGAGCGCTGGGCCCAGCACTGGCTCGACGTCGTACGATACGCCGACACGCATGGGTTCGAGGTCAACACCGAGCGGCCCAACGCCTGGCCCTACCGCGACTACGTGATCGAGTCGTTCAACAACGACACCCCCTACGACCGTTTCATCCGCGAGCAGATCGCCGGGGACACCCTCGGGAAGGATGCCGCCACGGGGTTTCTCGTCACCGCCTCGGTGCTCCTCCCGGGCCAGATCGGGGCCGACGATGTTTCGAAGCGACTGGCTCGGCAGGACGCCCTGGACGAGATCGTGGTCAACACCGGCCAGACCTTCCTTGGGCTGAGCATCGGGTGTGCCCGGTGCCACGACCACAAGTTCGACCCGATCAGCTCCCGCGACTACTACGCCCTGCAGGCCTTCTTTGCCGGGGTTGAGTACGAGGAGCGGGAGCTCCGGAGCCCCGAGAACGACCGTCGACGCCGTGAGGCCGACGCCGCGAAGGCCCGGCGGGCCGAAGTCGACAAGGCCCTCGCCCGGTATGAGCCGGTTGCCCGCACAGACCCGCAGCCGGCCAGGCAAACCAGCGCCCGGTTGAACGAGGAGACCTTCGCGCCGCGGGAGGTCCGGTTCATTCGGCTCACGATCCACGATGCCAACCTGCATCCCACCCTGGGGCTGATCGAGCCCTGCCTGGACGAAGTGGAGGTCTTCACCGATGAGCCGGCCCCGAGGAACGTCGCCCTCGCGTCGCTCGGGACCCTCGTCTCGGCCTCCGGCAGCCGCACCTCGGGCCCGCATCGGCTGGAGCACCTCAATGACGGGCTTTACGGAAACGCCCACAGCTGGATGAGCGATGAGGCCGGGCGCGGGTGGGTCCTGCTGGAGCTTCGCGAGCCGGCCCGGGTCGGCCGGGTTGCGTGGAGCCGGGACCGCGAGGGGACCTTCACCGACCGGCTTGCCACGGCCTACACCCTGGAGGTCGGGCCGACCCTGGAGTCGATGTCCCGGGTCAGCCACATCCCCCCACCCCGCCCGGCTGTCCGGCCGACGCTCAACACCGAGCGCGGGGTTCCCGCCCGGGCCCGCCGGCTGCGGTTCACGATTCGCGAGACCAACAGCCTGGAGCCGTGCATTGACGAGATCGAGGTGTTCAACCGGGAGGGCCGCAACGTGGCGCTCGCCAGCGCCGGGGCGCGGGCCACCTCCTCCGGGGACACCGTGGTGGCCGACCGCCACGAGCTCCGGCACATCAACGACGGGGAGTACGGAAACTCCCGGAGCTGGATGTCGAGCCAGGTGGGCAAGGGGTGGGTGACTCTGGAGTTCCCGAGGGAGGAGGAGATCGAGCGCGTCGTCTGGGGCAGGGACCGGGAGGGAAAGTTCGACGACCGGCTCGCCACCCGTTACCTGATCGAGGTGGAGGGGGACTCGGGAGGGTGGAAGCCGTTCGCGGGGTCAGAGGACCGCCGCCCATACGCCCCCGGGAGCGGGAATCCCGCGGCGAGCCCCATGCCGTTCCTTGCCGGGCTCCCCCCGAGCGAGGCCCGGGAGGCGGAACGACTCCTGGGTGAACGGAAATCGCTTGAGGCGGCCGTTGCGGCCGCCGCCCCGCAGATGGCCTTCGCCGGGGCGTTCCGGACCCCGGACGACATCCATCTGCTCCGGCGGGGGGACCCCGAGCAACCGCAGGAGCGGGTGGCCCCCTCGGTGGTAAAGGTCCTCGGCACCCTCACCCTCCCGCCCGGTTCCCGGGATGAGGAGCGACGCCGGGTCCTGGCGGACTGGATAGCAAACCCCGGAAACCCGCTCACGGCCCGCGTCCTGGTGAACCGGGTCTGGCAGGGGCATTTCGGCACGGGGTTGGTCGAGACCCCAAGTGACTTCGGCCGCAACGGGGCCCGCCCCTCCCACCCCGGCCTGCTCGACTGGCTGGCCTCGGAATTCATCCGGGACGGGGAGTCGATCAAGCGGCTGCAGCGCAGGATTGTGCTCTCGGCCACCTATCGCCAGGGGACGCGACTCGACCCGGGCGCTGCCGCGCGGGATGGGGACGTGCGGCTGCTTTGGCGATTTCCGACACGCCGGCTTGAGTCGGAGCCGATCCACGATGCGATGCTCGCCGTCAGCGGGCGCCTCAACCTCAGGATGGGAGGCCGCGGCTTCGATCTCTTCAACAACCGCGGCGGGTTGAGCGGATTCCAGCCCGTGGAGTCGTACCGCGGGGAGGGGCTTCGTCGAATGGTCTACGCCCACAAGGTCCGCCGCGAACGGGAGGCGGTGTTCGGGGCGTTCGACTGCCCGGACGCCGGCCAAAGCACCGCGCGACGCCGCGAGTCGACCACCCCGATCCAAGCGCTGAACCTGTTCAACAGCCGGTTCACGCTTGAGCAATCCGAGGCCCTCGCCGAGCGCGTTCGCGGCGATTCGGGCCCGGACCCCGGACGCCAGATCCGACGGGCCTACCAGCTCGCCCTGAGCCGTGATCCCGGCCCTGGGGAGCTGGCGGAGGCCTGCGACGTGGCCCGTCGGCACGGCCTCCCGGCGGTCTGCCGCGCGCTCTTCAACAGCAACGAATTCCTTTTTCTCCCGTGACCCCCAACCTTGAATCCCTCTCCCGCCCCGGGCTCGGCTTGCTCGACCGGAGGGGTTTTCTCTCGAGCTCGGCGACCGCCCTGGGTTCGATCGCCCTCGCGAACCTCCTCGGGGCGGAGGGCCTGCTGGCCGGCGGGGGGCCCGTCATCGACCCGGCGCGTCCCTACGCCCCACGACAGCCGCACCACCCCCCGCGGGCCCGGAACGTGATCGTCATCTTTTGCGCCGGGGCGGTGAGCCAGCTCGAGACCTGGGACTACAAGCCGGAGCTGATCCGCCACGACGGGAAGCCGCTCCCCGGGGGACCCGCGGTCACATTTCAGGGGCCTGCGGGGGACCTGGCCCGGCCGCAGTATGAATTCCGGCCTCGGGGGCGGAGCGGAAAAATGGTCTCCACCCTGATCCCCCACCTCGCCGAGCTCACCGACGACATCGCCTTCATCCATTCCCTCACCAGCAAGAGCAACACGCACGGCCCGGCGGAGAACTTTCTCTCCACCGGGTTCGTCCTCGACGGGTTTCCCAGCATCGGGTCCTGGGTCAGCTACGCCCTAGGGAGCGAGAGCCAGGACCTCCCGGCCTTCGTCTCGATCCTCGATCCCCGCGGGGTCCCACAGAATGGATCAAACAACTGGGGCCCGGGGTTCCTTCCGGCCGCGTTCCAGGGAACGCCGTTCAGCGCCAAGGACCCGGTGCGCCATCTCTCGGCGGCCGGCGTGGGCCGCGACGCGGATGAGGCGGCCCGGGGGCTGCTGCGTCGGATGAACCAGCGGCACCTCGAGCAACATCCGGGGGATGGCAAGCTCGCCGCCCGGATCGCCAGCTACGAGCTTGCCGCCCGGATGCAGCTGAGTCTCCCGGAGCTCGGCGACCTCTCGACGGAGCCGGCCCACATCCTCCGGAGCTACGGTGCGGATGACACCTCCAACCCGATCAAGGCAGGGTTTGCCCGGAACTGCATCCTCGCCCGCCGTCTCGTGGAGAAGGGAGTCCGGTTTGTGCAGCTGTTCAACGGGGCCTATGCCAGCGGAGGCGAGCTCAACTGGGATGGGCACAGCAAGCTCAAGGAACAATATGACCGACACGGGGCGATCCTCGACCAGCCGGCAGCCGCCCTCATCCGCGACCTCCGGCAGCGGGGATTGCTGGAGGAAACCCTGGTGGTCTGGTGCACGGAGTTCGGGAGGATGCCGTTCTTCCAGAAAGGGGCGCAAGGACGCGACCACAACCCGGACGGGTTCACCTGCTGGCTCACGGGGGCGGGGGTCCGCGGCGGGGTCAGCCACGGGGTCACCGACCCGCTGGGCCAGCGCGCCGTGGAGGACATCCACCCCCTGTTCGACTTCAACGCCACGATCCTTCATCTGCTGGGGCTCGATCATGAGCGCCTAACCTTCGAACACAACGGGGTGCAGCGACGTCTGACGAACGTGGAAGGACGGGTGATCCGTCAGGTGCTCGCGTGAGCCGCCGCCATTGAACATGAACCCGAACCCCCGACTCCTGACCGCGTCCCTCCCCGGGATTCGTGCGCTCTGCTGGGCGGCCGTCGCCATCGGGCTGCTTCCCCCGGTCGCCCCGGCAGCCCCGCTTGATCTCTCCTCGCTGCCCCCGGCGGCAACCCGGAGCGTCGACTTTTCCAAGGATATCCGGCCCATCTTCACCTCGCGATGCCTGGGGTGTCACGGTCCGGAGAAGCAGAAGAGCGGCTACCGGCTCGACCTCCGCACCGTCGCCCTGCGTGGCGGCGAGACCTATTCCCCGGCGATCCAGCCGGGCCAAAGTGCCTCAAGCCCCCTGATCCACCTGGTTGCGGGACTCCTTCCCGAGACCCGCATGCCGGCCAAGGGGGATCCCCTCACTCCGGAGCAGGTCAGCCTGCTCCGGGCCTGGATCGACCAGGGGGCCGTGTGGCCCGAGACTCCGGGGGAGGAGAACGACCCGGCCCGGTCGCACTGGGCGTTTCAACCCGTGGTCCACTCCACCCCGCCCGCCGGCGAGGGGGGGAACCCGATCGATGCCTTCATCCGGGCCGGCCTCTCCGCCCGCGGGCTGACCCCGTCGCCCAAGGCCGACCGCCTCTCGCTCATCCGGAGGCTTTACCTGGTGATGCTCGGCCTGCCCCCCACTCCGGAGGAGGTTGCAGCGTTCGTGGCGGAAACCGACCCCGGGGCGTTCGAACGCCTGGTCGACCGCGTGCTCGACGACCCGCGGTACGGCGAGCGATGGGGGCGCCACTGGCTCGATGTGATCCGGTTTGCCGAAAGCAACGGGTTTGAGACAAACCGCGAACGCCCCAACGCGTGGCGCTTTCGGGATTACGTGATCGCCGCTTTCAACGAGGACAAGCCGTACGACCGGTTCATCCGGGAGCAGATCGCAGGGGATGCCCTCGGGGTGGACGTTGCCACCGGGTTCCTTGTCGGCGGGCCTGTCGACATCGTCGGCAGCCCCGACATCGTCCTCACCTCCCAGCAACGGGCGGACGAGCTCGACGACATGGTGGCCACCACCGGGACCGCCTTCCTCGGGCTGACCCTGGGCTGCGCCCGGTGCCACTCCCACAAGTTCGACCCGATTTCGCATCGGGAGTATTACTCCATGACAGCCCTCGTCTCGGGGGTGCGCCACGGGGAGCGCCCCCTCCCGCTGCCGCCGGAGCGGCGGGAGGAGGTCGGACGCCTGGACGCCCGCATCGAGGGACTGGAGCAGGAGCTTGCCCGCTTCGCCCCCAAACCGGGCGCGGCCCTGGCGACCCCTGGGACCAACGCCCCCGGCGGGGGGCTCCGGCCCGCCGTCAACGCGCGGATTAACGAGGAGAGGATCCCGCCGGTCGAAGCCCGCCTGATCCGGTTCACCATCCTCGCCTCCTCCGGAGGGGAGCCCTGCATCGACGAGCTGGAGGTCTGGGCCGGGAACCGCAACGTCGCCCTCGCCTCGGCAGGCACCAAGCCCACGGCCTCCGGCACCCTGCCGGGATACGAGATCCACAAGCTCGAGCACCTGAACGACGGACGCACCGGAAACAACCGCTCCTGGATCTCGAGCCAGGTGGGGGGAGGGTGGGTGCAGCTGGAGCTTGCGCGCCCGGAGCGGATCGACCGGATTGTCTGGGGCCGCGACCGCGATGGCGGCTTCTCCGACCGCCTCGCCACCTCGTACCGGATCGAGGCCGGCCTCTCGCAGGAAACCCTCAAGACCGTGGCGAGCTCGGCCGACCGGGAGCCCTACACGGGCCGTACGGACAAGGCCGCCGGTCCGAAGTACGTCTTCGACGGCCTGCCCGCCGGGGAGGCGTCGCGTGGCAGGGGGCTGCTGGCGGAGCTTGAATCGACCCGGAAGAAGCGGGAGGAGGCGGCCCGCACCCCGCTGGTCTACGCGGGCAACTTCTCGCAGCCGGGGGCCACCCACCGGCTTCATCGCGGGGACCCGATGCAGAAGCGGGAGGGGGTGTCCCCCGGGACGCTGGCCTTGTTCAACCCGGTGGCCCTGGCGACCAACGCCCCGGAGCAGGAGCGTCGCGTGGCCCTCGCCAACTGGATCGCCAACCCCTCGAACCCGCTCACCCCGCGGGTACTGGTCAACCGCCTCTGGCAGCACCAGTTTGGGGTGGGCCTGGTGAGCACCCCGAACGAATTCGGCAGAAACGGGGCCCGGCCGACGCACCCCGAGCTTCTCGACTGGCTCGCCTCGGAGTTCGTCGCCCGGGGCTGGAGCATCAAGAGGATCCAGCGGCTGATCCTGACCTCGGCCACCTGGAGGCAGTCGAGCGCCCCGCGTGAGGCGGCCCTTAGGGTCGACGCGGGGAGCAGGCTCTTGTGGCGCTTTCCCCCAAGGCGGCTTGAAGCCGAGGGGATCCGGGACAGTATCCTGGCAGTGTGCGGAAACCTGGACCGGCGGGCCGGCGGGCCGAGCTTCTACCTGCACGACGTCGATCGAGAAAACGTGTACCACTACCATCCGAAGGAGGAGTTCGGCGCCGCGGAGTGCCGCCGGATGGTGTACGCGTTCAAGGTTCGGATGGAGCAGGACGGGATCTTCGGCGCCTTCGACTGCCCCGACGGAAGCCTGGTGATGCCCCGGCGAAGCATCTCGACCACGCCGCTTCAGGCCCTCAACCTCTACAACAGCCGTTTCACCCTCCACCAGGCGGAAGAGTTCTCGCAACGGCTTCGTCGGGAGGCCGGGGCCGCGCCGGCAGCCCAGGTGCGCGCCGCGTGGCGGCTCGCCTACGGACGGGAGCCCTCCCCCGGGGAACGGGAGGAGGCCGAGGGCTTCGCGGCCCGCGAAGGGATGCCCGCCCTCTGCCGCGCGGTCCTGAACTCGAACGAATTCCTTTTCATTCCATGACCGAGCCATTTCCCCCGACCCCGAGCCCGTTCCTGAACCGCCGGCGCTTCCTCGCCGACGCGGGGATGGGGCTTGGAGCCATCGCCCTGACCCACCTCCTGGGGCGGGAGGGACTCCTCGCCCAATCCCTTTCCCACAAGGAGTCGATCCGCCCGGTGATCCCCCCCGGACAGCCCTACGCACCCCGGCGGCCCCACTTCACTCCCCGCGCCAGGAACGTGCTCCTCATCTTCTGCAGCGGGGCCTGCAGCCATCTGGACACTTTCGACTACAAGCCGGAGCTCATCCGCCGCAACGGCCAGCCGATGCCCGGGAGCGAGAAGCTCATCACCTTCCAGGGGGAGCAGGGGGCCCTGACCCGCAGCCCGTGGGAGTTCCGCCCCCGGGGCCAGAGCGGCAAAATGGTCTCCGACCTTGTGCCCCACCTCGGCGCCCTGGCCGACGACCTCTGCTTCATCCACTCGATGCAGGGAAAGACCAACACCCACGGCCCCGGGGAGAACTACATGTCGACGGGCAACGCCCTGGACGGTTTCCCGAGCGTCGGCGCCTGGGCCACCTACGCCCTGGGGAGCGAGGACCAGAGCCTCCCGGCCTACGTGGCGATCCCCGACCCGCGGGGAAAGCCCCAGAACAGCGTCAACAACTGGGCCCCGGGATTCCTCCCCGCCGCATTCCAGGGGACGGAGTTCAATGCCACGAATCCCATCCGGAACCTCGCCCGCCCCGCCTCCGTGGGGGAACCCCAGGACGACGCCACGCGCCGTTTCCTCCAGCGACTCAACGAACGACACGCCGGCCGGTACCCCGGCGACTCGGAGCTCGCCGCGCGGATCGCCAGCTACGAGCTCGCCGCACGCATGCAACGGACGATCCCCGAGGTGGCCGACCTCTCGAGCGAGCCGGCCCACATCCTCCGGCTTTACGGCGCGGATGAAGGGGGCTCCAAGATCAACGAGACACGGGCGGCCTACGCCCGGAACTGCATCCTCGCACGGCGTCTCGTCGAGAAAGGGGTCCGCTTCGTGCAACTGTTCAACGGCGCCTACCAGACCGGGGGCGAGGGGGTCAGCAACTGGGATGGACACAAGGAGCTCTTCAAGCAATACAGCCTCCACGGCCCGGTGCTCGACAAGCCAACCGCCGGGCTTCTCCTCGACCTCAAGCAGCGGGGTCTCCTCGAGGAGACCCTCGTGGTCTGGTGCACGGAGTTCGGCCGCATGCCAACCTTCCAGAAGGGATCTCAGGGACGCGATCACAACCCGAGCGGCTTCACCTGCTGGATGGCAGGAGCCGGTGTCCGGAAGGGTTTCAGCTACGGGGCCACGGATGAGTTTGGCTACAAGGCCGTGGAGGATGTCGTGAGTGTTCACGACTTCCACGCGACGATTCTCCACCTCCTCGGGATGGATCACGAGCGCCTCACCTACTACCACAACGGACTGGAACGTCGGCTGAGCGACGTCGACGGCCAGGTCGTGAGGGGAATCCTGGCATGAGAGCCCATATCCATATCCACCGCACCCGAACCCCCCTCCTTCCGCTGGGAATAGGGATCCTGCTGGCCGCCGGGCCCTCCCTGTCGCGAGCCACGGAGGCGGAATCGTTTTTTGAGACCCGGGTGCGCCCCGTCCTCCACGAACATTGCGTCGAGTGTCACGGACCCGAGAAGCAGAAGGGGGGCCTGAGGCTCGACTCCCGCGACGCCCTGCTCAAGGGGGGGGAGTCCGGGGCGGCGGTCTCCCCCGGGAACCCGGCCGGGAGCCTCCTGCTGAAGGCGGTGCGGCAGGAGGACCCCGACCTGAAGATGCCCCCGGCCAAGAGCGGACCGAGGCTGCCCGACGCGGTGATCGCGGACCTGCAGCGATGGGTGGAAACCGGGGCCGCGTGGCCCAACAGCCCCGCCCTGGCAGCCGGCTCCGCAAAGCCGGCGTTCGACCTGGAGGCCCGCAAGCGGAAGCTCCCCTGGATTTGGGAGGCGCCCCGCCGCCAGAAGATCCCCGCCGCCCCCGGCCGCACGGAGGTCGACCGGTTTCTCGCGGCAAAGCTGCAGGAGAAGGGGATCGCCCCGGCCCCCCCCACGGATGACCTGACCTGGCTGCGCCGGGTCCACTTTGCCATCACCGGCCTGCCGCCCCGGCTCGAGGAGATCGCAGCGTTCGAGTCCGATGAGTCCCGAACCCGCCGGGAACGCGTGGTCGATACCCTGCTCGCCTCCCCCCACTTCGGGGAACGGTGGGCCCGGCACTGGATGGACCTCATGCGCTACGCCGAGTCACGAGGCCATGAGGGGGACTACGCCATCGCCAACGCCTGGCGTTACCGGGACTACCTGATCGGGGCCTTCAACAGCGATGTCCCGTACAACCAGTTCGTTCGGGAGCATGTTGCCGGCGATCTCCTTCCCGCCCCACGGCTGCGGCCGGGGACGGACATCAACGAGTCGGTGCTCGCCACCGGCTGGGCCTTCCTGGGGGAGGAAAACCACTCCCCGGTCGACATCCGGCAGGATGAGTGCGAGCGGATCGACAACAAGGTGGATGTCTTCAGCAAGGCGTTTCTCGGGCTCACGATCTCCTGCGCGCGATGCCACGACCACAAGTTCGACCCGATCCGCTCCCAGGACTATTACGCGCTGACCGGATTCCTCCTCAGCTCCAGTTTTCGCCAGGTCCGGTTCGAGGCCATGGAGAACAATCGCCAACGAGGGCTTGAGCTCGCAACCCTGAGGGCCCGCTGGATGCCACGCATCGCCTCGCTGACCGCTCGCGCCGGGGCGAGCGGGGTGGGGCGGATTGCGGACTACCTGCTGGGAGCCGGCGACCTGCTGGCGATGCCGCCCGAGGCCCGGCAGGCCGGGGCCGTGACCGTGGCGCGTCGCCGGTCCCTCGACTCCACACGGCTCGAAGCCTGGGCCTCGCAGCTCGGGGAGGCAGCCACGAACGCTCTCAGCCCGCTCCATCTTTTCGCCCTGGCCGCGCGGGATCCGGAGTCTCCCGGATCCCCCGGCGTGGCGGAGCGAGTGGCGGCCCGACGCCCCGCGCCGGGCACCCCCCTGCCGACCGAAGCCCGGGTGGTGGCTGACTTCACCACCCCCGCGGCGCAGCCTTGGAAGGTCGATGGCGAGGCGTTCGGCGCCGGCCCGGTGATGCCGGGCGACCTGGTGCCAGGCACCGACGCCGCCCATCCCATCGCCCGGGTCATGGTCTATGGGGCGGCGCGGCGCGACCTCTTCTGGAACCGCCTAAAGCTCCCCTCCGACAACCAGACGGACTCCGGGGCGCTTCGGGCGACGGCCCGCGCCGGCCAGATGCTTCGCACCCCCACGGTCAAGCTGGGGGTCGGACGGCTCCATTATCTGATCCGGGGACGCACCCGCGCCTACGCGGCCGTCGACTCCCACCTGATGATCGAGGGCCCCCTGCACGGCCGCCTCGTCCAGGTGTTCGACAGTGGGCCCGGGGCGGGCCCCCGCTGGGTGACGCATGACCTGACCCCCTACAGCGGGCACCGGGTGCATGTGGAGTTCGGGCCCGAGGGTGACGGGGAGCTCGAGATTCTCCGCGTGGTGGAGTCGGCCGAAACCCCGGCCTGGACCCCCTCCCCCGGATGGGTCGAGCCGCCCGCCGGGGCCCGCACGCTGGCAGAGTACGCCGCCGAGGTACAGCGCGTCGCCCGGGAGGCCCAACGACGCCTTGAGCGCGGGGGGCGGGGAGAGCCCGCCAGCCCCACAATCGCCGCACTCGAACACTGGCTGGTCTCCCACCCCGGGCTGGTGGGGGACGGGACCCCCGGCCGGCTCACCGCGGCCGCCGCGGAGTACCTTCGGGCCGAGGGGGAGATCGCCGCCCGGGTGAAATGGGAATCCTACACCGCCCTCTCCCTCTTTGATGGGACGGGCGTCGACGAGAATGTCCTCCTCCGGGGGAAGCCCTTCAGCCCCGGGCCGCTCGCCGTCCGGAGCCTCCCGGCGGCCTTTGCCTCCTCACGACCGATCGCCCCGACGGCCTCAAGCGGCCGGCTGGAGCTCGCCGGCGAGCTGACGGATCCGGGCAATCCGGTCGTAGCACGCGCCCTCGTAAACCGCGTCTGGCACCAGCTCTTCGGCCGCGGCATCGTGGCGAGCGTTGACAACTTTGGCGCCCTGGGCGAGAGGCCCACGCACCCGGAGCTCCTCGACCACCTCGCGTGGGAGTTCACCCACGAGCAGGGGTGGTCGGTGAAACGGCTCATCCGCTCCCTCGTCCTCACGGAGGCGTTCGCCCGAAGCAGCCGGCTCACGGACACCCGGGCCGAGGAGCTGGACCCCTCCAACGCCCTGCTCCACCGGATGCCGGTCCGCCGCCTCGAGGGAGAGGTGATCCGCGACGCCCTCCTGACGGTCTCCGGTCGACTCAACCCCGCGGTGGGGGGCGCCCCGATGCCGGTCCACCTGACCGACTTCCTGGTGGGACGCGGCCGCCCCGACCAGAGCGGGCCGCTGGACGGGGATGGACGCCGGAGCCTCTACACGGCCCAGCGCCGGAACTTTCTCCCCACCTTCATGCAAACGTTCGACACCCCGACCCCCTTCAGCACGGTCGGTAAGCGCAACGTGACCAACGTTCCAAGCCAGTCCCTCGCCCTGATGAATGATCCCATCTTCCACCAGCAGGCCAGGGTCTGGGCCGAGCGGTTGCTGAAGGAGACGGGGGAGGGGGCGGACCCGGGGGCACGGGTGGCCTGGCTCTTCAGGACGGCGTACGGCCGCCCCCCGGCCCGGTCCGAGACTGCCGCCTGCGTCGAGGCGCTGGACGGCTTCCGGGGGCTGCACCCGGCTGCGGAGGAGCAGCGATTGGAGCCCTGGGTTGACCTTTGCCACGCGCTCCTGAACGCGAACGACTTCATTTACGTGAAATAACATGAATCCCGACCCGCGGTTTCCCCTATTCCTCGACCCGCGCCTTAGCCGTCGAAGGCTCCTTCAGCAAGCCTCGACCGGCTTCGGCGCCATGGCCCTGGCAGCCCTGTTCGGGGACCCGATACAGCGGGCGCTCGGCGCCACCCCCCCGACCAAGGGGGGCCCGATGGACCCGCGAGCCCCGCATTTCCGACCCAAGGCCCGCAGCGTGATCTTCCTCTTCATGGAGGGGGCGGTCTCCCAGGTGGACAGCTTCGACCCGAAGCCGATGCTCGTGAAATACCATGGGCAGGACCCACGGAAGGCAATTGGCAAGCTCGAGAAGACCCAGTTCGAGAACGTCGGCCAGGTGATGAAGTCCCCCTGGGGCTTCAGCCAGCACGGGGCCAGCGGGCTCTGGGTGAGCGACCTCTTCCCACACGTGGCGGGCCGGGCAGACGACCTTTGCATCCTGCGCTCGATGACCTCCACCTTTCCCGAGCACACCAGCGCAAACTACTTCCTCCACAGCGGACTCGGCCTTCAGGGGCGCCCGAGCCTCGGGGCCTGGGTCACGTACGGCCTGGGGAGCTCGAACCGGGATCTGCCCGGGTACGTGGTCCTCAACGGAGGGCAGATTCCCTCAGGGGGGCTCGACACGTTCGGGAGCGGGTTCCTCCCGGCCACTTACCAGGGGTCGCTGCTTCACGCCCGCGGCACTCCGCTTGCGAACGTCGTCCCGGGCGAGAAGGATGTCCGGCTCCAGGAGGCGAAACGCCGCCTGGTGGGAAACCTCAACCGGTGGAGCCTTGAGGACTCAGGGGGGGCGGACGCCCTCGAGTCGGCGATCGCCAACTACGAACTCGCCGCCCGCATGCAGGTCGCAATCCCCGACCTGATGAACCTCGACGGCGAAACCGAGGCCACCAAGAAACTCTACGGCCTCGATGCACCCTACGAGCACACCCGGACCTACGCCCGGGAGTGCCTCATCGCCCGGCGACTGGTGGAGCGTGGGGTGAGATTCATCGAGTTGACCATCCCGATGGTCGATGGCTACGCCCGGTGGGATGCCCACGGGGGGTTGGTGAAGAACCACGGCGACAACGCCCGCGCAGTCGACCAGCCGATCGCCGGCCTCCTGACCGACCTCCGCAACCGCGGTCTGCTGGACGAGACCCTGATCCTCTGGGCGGGGGAGTTCGGGCGCACCCCCTTCGCGCAAGGAAGCGACGGCCGGGACCACAATGAGTTCGGCTTCACGGTTTGGATGGCCGGCGGGGGCATCCGCCCCGGCATGGCCTATGGGGCGACGGATGACTGGGGTTACCGTGCGGTCGACAAGCCGCTCGAGATGCACGACCTCCACGCCACAATCCTCCACCTGCTGGGCCTCGATCACACAAAGCTGACCTACCGGTTCGGGGGACGGGACATCCGCCTGACGGACGTTCGTGGGAACGTGGTCCGGGAGATCCTCGGCTAGCCTGGCCCCTGCCCTGCCCCCAACCCTGTGAACACCACGCTTCGCCCACCCAGCCTTCGACCCGGGATCCCCTGGTTCACGCTCCTCCCTCGGGTGATTGCGGCGCTGGTGCTGGTCCCGCCAGCCCTGAGGGCCCAGGCCGTCATGGCCCCTCCGGCCACGGTCTCCGAGCTCCAGAGCCGCATCCAGGCCCAGACCTCGGAGCCGCGATTCTCCGGCGCCCACTGGGGGATCAAGGTGATCTCGCTCGAGACAGGCCAGACGCTGTACGAACGCGACCCCCTCAAACGGCTGATCCCGGCCTCCAACACCAAGCTCTTCAC
>DMJJ01000149.1:0-149 GCA_003452185.1 Verrucomicrobiales bacterium
GCGTCGGCCGTGCGAACGGAGGGCGGCGCCGGTGTGGCTCCCGTCGCACCGCGTCACGGCGTCGGGAGGGCCGGCGACCACAATCTCACCCCCTCCGTCGCCTCCCTCGGGTCCAAGATCGATCACCCAGTCGGCCGAGCGGATCACGT
>DMJJ01000149.1:443-3624 GCA_003452185.1 Verrucomicrobiales bacterium
GTTGTGCTCGATGACCAGCACCGAGTGGCCGGCATCGACCAGGCGCTGGAACACCTGCAGGAGCACCCGGACGTCGTCGAAGTGGAGCCCCGTGGTCGGCTCATCAAAGAGGAAGAGCGTCCGGGGCACCGTGGACCCCTCGCCGCGGCCCGACTGGCCGAGCTCCGCGGCGGCGGTTTCCGCCAGGTAGCTCACGAGCTTCAGCCGCTGGCTCTCCCCGCCCGAGAGGGTGTTGATCGGCTGGCCGAGGCGGAGGTAGCCAAGCCCGACCTGCTGGAGCAGTTCGAGGCTTCGGAGCCCCCGCACGGCATGGCGGTTCCCGGGGAAGGCCTTCAGGAAGGTGATCGCATCATCGATCGTCGCCTCGAGGGTGTCGGCGATCGACCACTGGAGGTCGTCGCGCCCCGGGGGGGAGAGCTTCACCTCGAGGATATGCTCGCGGTAACGGCGCCCGTTGCAGTCGGGGCAGCGGATGAACACATCGCTCAGGAACTGCATCTCGATCTTCTCGAACCCGGCCCCGCGGCAGCGTTCGCACTGGCCCTGGGCGGAGTTGAAGCTGAAGGCGCTGCTCCCGAGCCCGCGTCGCTGGGCGAGCTCCGTCTCTGCGAAGAGGTCCCGGACATGCTCGAACGCCCCGACGTACACGACCGGGTTCGAGCGGGGCGTTCTGCCGAGGGAGGTCTGGTCGACCAGGACCACGCGGTCGATCGACTCCCAGCCGACCAGGCCGCGGAGCGATCCCCCGGCTCCCTCGGTCTCCGCCTCCCCGGGGTCGGGGGTCTCCTCGCCGGTGGCCTCGGGGGCCTGCAGCCCCCGGGCACTCCGGGCGAGGCGGTCCTGGAGCGCCGGGAGCAGGACATCGCGCACGAGGGTGGTTTTTCCCGAGCCGCTCACCCCGGTGAGGCAGACCAGCCTCCCCAGCGGAATCGCGACATCGAGCCCCCGGAGGTTGTGGCCGCGTGCCCCCTCGATCCTCAGCCAGGGAACGGGGGCGGCAGGGCCGGCCTTCCCCGGGCCGCGGGGGGAGGCGGGGCGCGGAGCCTCGCTCACCGGGCGGGGAGGGAACGGGCCGAACCCCTTCCGGCCGCTGAGATAGAGGCCGGTGAGCGAGCGTGCGCACTGCACGATTCCCTGGTAGGAGCCCTGGTAAACGATCTCTCCGCCACGTTCCCCCTGGCCGGGGCCGAGGTCGATGATCTGGTCGGCCGCCATCATGACGCTCGCCTCATGCTCGACCACCACGACGGTGTTCCCGGCGTCCCGCAGCGTCTGGAGGATCCGGACCAGCCGGGCGGTGTCCCGCGGGTGAAGCCCGACGCTCGGCTCATCAAGAACGAAGAGGGTGTTGACCAGCCGCGTCCCAAGGCAGGTGGTGAGGTTCACGCGCTCGGTTTCACCCCCCGAGAGGGAGCGCGTGGGGCGGTCGAGGGTCAGGTATCCGAGCCCGACCTCCGCCAGATACCGGAGTCGCGAATGGATCTCGCGGAGCACGAGGCCCAGCGGATCGCGCGAGGGGGAGGGCCGTCCTGCGAGGAGGGCGGCCGCCCAGGGGAGGGCCGTGGAGACCGGCAGCCGGTAGACGTCGGCCAGGGTGATGCGGGGCGGGGCGCCCCCGCCAAGGGCCCCCGCGGGGAGCCAATCCGGAGGCGGGACGCCCGGGGGCCAGGAGGCCTGGTACAGGAGCGACTCCGGCTGGAAGCGCCGCCCCTGGCATTCCCCGCAGGTCGTGTAGGAGCGGTACCGGGAGAGAAGCACGCGGACGTGCATCTTGTACGATTTGGATTCAAGCCAGCGGAAGTAGCCCTTCACCCCGTACCACGCCCGGGGCCACTCATGCTCCTCGTCGCTTCCGTACCCTGGCTCCCCGTTCAGCACCCAGTCCTGGTGCGCCGGGGAGAGCTCGCAGAAGGGAACCTGGGTCGGCACCCCCGAGGCCTTGCACGCCCTCATGAGGTCGCGCTGGCACTCGGCGCTCACGCCCGTCTGCCACGGCTTGACCAGACCCCCGGCCAGGGTCTTGGTGCGATCCGGGATCGCGAGTCGGTAGTCGATCCCGATGATGCGTCCAAATCCCTTGCAGGCCGGGCAGGCGCCGACCGGATGGTTGAAGCTGAAGAGGGCGGGGGAGGGCTCGCGATAATCGATGTCGCACCCGGCGCAATGAAAGCGGCTGGAGTATCGCCTCCAGAGGCGGGCGGTGCCGTCCCCGCCTGCGGGGGCCTCCCAAAGGGTGAGGTGGCCCTTGCCGAAATGGTATGCCTGCTCGCACGCCTCCACGAACCGCGACCGCGCGTCGGTGCCGATGCGGAGCCGGTCCTGCAGGACCGTCAGCGACGCGGGGGTGCGACCGGTGATCCGGGCTGCCGCCTCCTCGATCCGCACCGGTTGTCCCTCCAGGAGCAGACGCTGGTAGCCCTGCCGGGCGATGAGCTCGAGGGACTCTCCGAGCGGGAGCTTTTCGCTGAGGGGAAGCTCGAAGCTGACCAGCAGGTCGCGGCCCGCCGCACCCCCCCCGGCTGCCGGCTCCGAGACCTCGGACCAGATGAGCGACGGGGGTTCCTGGCGTACGGGGCGCCCGCACTCGCGGCAGTGGAGGCGGGAGAGCGCGGGCCAGGCCAGCTTCAAATACTCGCAGATCTCGGTCATCGTGCCGACCGTCGACCGGGTGCTCCGGACGGAGTTCCGTTGCTCGATTGCGATGGCGGGGGGGATCCCCTCGATCCGGTCGACCTGGGGCTTGTCCATCCGGTCGAAGAACTGCCGTGCGTACGGGGAGAAGGTCTCGATGTAGCGGCGCTGGCCCTCGGCGAACAGGGTGTCGAAGGCGAGGGAGCTTTTGCCTGACCCGCTCAGCCCGGTGATGACCACGAGCTGGCGCATCGGGAGGTCCAGATCGAAGTTTTTCAGGTTGTTCTGCCGGACGCCGCGAAGGCGGATGGCAGGGGTCTGGACGGGGCGCGACATTGCGACGGAATCTAGGTGCGAACGGCGGGAGGAACAAGACTTTCGCGTCTTGTCGGCGGGCCGGCGTCTGGTAGGGTCGTTGTCGCATGCAATCCTGTTGCTCAAAGATCCCGGCGCTGCTCGTGGCCGGGGTGCTGTGGTTCCTGGCCGCCTCCATGCCCGCCGCCGAGCGGGCGTTCGACCTTACGGACGCTCCCCTGGGGTCGTTGCCCGC
>DMJJ01000447.1 GCA_003452185.1 Verrucomicrobiales bacterium
GCGGAGCGGGGGCGATTCCACCGGGGTGGGGGCCGGGGTGCTGGCGGACAGGGGAGGCGTGGGGGGCGGGAAGCTGCCGGCGGGAGGTCGCGTCGATCCCTCGCGCAGAGGAGAGGCGGGCTTAGTGAGCCTTGGGGGCCTCGAAATAGAACACGGTCTCGTTGGTGCGGGCGTACACGAGGCGCTCCCGGGCGAGCCGTTCCACGGTCCGGGGATCGTTCATGGTCGATTCCACCTCGGCCCGGAGCCGCTTGCGGGTCTTTTCCTCGGAATGGACTTCGTTCTCCCGAACGAGGATCTCCCGATGCATCCGTTGGATCTGCTGGATGACGGGAAGATACCAGAAGAAGATGCCGACGCCGGCGGCGATGAAGAGCAGGAAAAGGACGAATTTCGTCAGCAAATCCCAGATGCTCGTCACTTTCATCCGGCGGAGTTAAACATGAGCCCCGGCGCGGTGGGAAGAGGGGATTTGGGGTCGGGAGCAGATTTTCCCTTTCCACCCCATCGGTTTGCGCCGATAACCCGGACGGAATGATCAATGCTCTAATGCTGCTCTTAAGTCCGGCACCGACCTGGAAGCGGATCGCCTCGGCGGACCGGTCCCCGATCCTGGTGCTGCTCTTCTCGCTGGTGCCGCTCCTGGCGGTGACCTGTGGCGTTGAAGCCTGGTCCCTTTGGAAGTTTGGGACGCGCGACGGGACGATTGACCGGGTCCAGAAGATCCCGCTGGAGCTCGCGATGCGGTATGGGACGACCCATTTTGTGCTCGGGATTGTGATTTCGTTTCTCGCCGCCTGGATGCTCCACAACATTGCCTCCGGGGTGCACATCCGGCACACCTTCCGCGGATGCTACAACAGCATCGCCTATGCGATGGGTCCCGCCTATCTCCTGCGTCTGGCGGATGCGTGGGATTTTCTCAACACCTGGGTGGTGCTCGGGGCGGCGGTATTCCTGATTTTCAGCGTCCTGTACGGGGCGATTCCCCACGTCATCAAGCCGGATCCCGCCAAGGCGTTCGGGCTTTACCTGGCGGGGGCTGTGACCCTGTCGGCCAGCCATGTCGCGGCGCACATCTTCGCCGTTCTGGTGTTGCGGGAGACCCTGTTCAAGGGGGGCCTCGGCCTTGGGATCCTGGGCTACTGACGCCGGCGGCGAACGGACTCCCACGCCTGCCGCACCCGCCATCCGCTTCGCTCCAGGGCGCGGCGGGCCACCGGCTCCCCGACCCCGGAAAGCTGGCACACGATCCGGACCGCCCGGTCCCGGAGTTTCCGGTTCGACGGATTGAGATCGATCATCAGGTTGCTGGCCACCTTCCCGAGCCGCACCATGGAGAGGGTAGTGAGTAGGTTCAGGATGAGCTTCGTGGCGGTGCCTGCCTTGAGGCGGGTGGAACCGGTGAGGAGCTCGGGCCCGAGGTCGACTGCGATCACCCCATCGGGACGCTGGCCCCGCTGAAACCGGAGGTGGGGGTTGCAGGAGACGATCACCGTGCGGGCTCCGCGCCGCCGGGCTTCGGCCAGCCCGCCCCAGACGAACGGGGTGCGCCCGCTGGCGGCGATTCCCACCACGACGTCGCGGGGACCGACACCCCGGAAACCGACGGCCCTCCCTCCGGCCTCCATGTCATCCTCCGCCCCCTCCACCGACTCCCACAACGCCCGCTGCCCCCCGGCCATGATCCCCTGGACGTGCGCCGGGTCGGTTCGAAACGTGGGGGGACACTCGCTCGCATCCAGAACGCCAAGACGGCCGCTGGTGCCCGCCCCGATGTAAAACAGGCGTCCCCCCTTCCGCAGGGAGGTCGAGATCCATCCGATGGCCTGCACAATCCCCCGCTTCTCCCGGAGGATGGCGCCCGGCACCCGCGCATCCTCCTCCAGGAAGAGCGCGACGGCCGAGGGGAGGCTCATCCGGTCGAGGGTGAGACTCCCGGGATGGCGTTGCTCAGTGGGGGAGGGGGCGGTGGCCACCGGCAGGAGGGCCAGAGGCTCCTGTCGGCGCGCAATGTTCGGTCTCCCGCCGACGCGCCGTGGCGGGGAGACCTGGGGAGCTTGGGTCCCGAGGTGTCCCGCCAGGGCAACCGCCCCGGCCACGCTGGGCTGCCGGAGCGGCGTCACGCGGGCCGTCGGCCACTCCGCCCGAAGCTGCCGCGCAACGTTCCGGGCAAAGCCGGGCTGCCGCAGGAGCACGCTCCCCGCGAGCACGAACTGAACTGGCTCCCCTGGACGCGCCAACCGCCGCGCGCAGGCAATCGCGTCCTTGGCGAGGCTCGCAGCGGCCCCGGAAAGGATGTCCTTCGCGATGCGATCGCCAGCCCGCGCCGCCTCGAAGACCTCGATGGCCAGCGAGGCAACCTGGTCCTTGCTGGCCCCCTGCACCCAGGGGATGAGGTCGTTCGGCTCGTTGAGCAGGAGGCGGCGGAGGATGCGGGTTCCGAGCCGGGTCCACTCCCGATCCCGGTCCAGGTAATACACCACGGCCTTGAGGGCCCGCAGCCCAATCTCGTGGGCGCTCCCCTTGTCCCCCAGGATATGCCCCCATCCGCCGATCTTCAGCTGGCGGCCGGAAGCCGTGACCCCGAGGCAACATGACCCGGTGCCGCTCAGCACCAGGACCCGCACGCGGGGCTCACCCCCTGAGGGGAGACGCACCGTGGGAGCGGCGGCCAGGGCGGTCTCGAGGTCGTTGACCAGCCGGAGCGAAACCCCGGGCCAGCACCGGGCCACGGCCCGCTCCACGCGCTCCCGGTCCTCGCGGGTCCGAAGCCCCGCCATGCCGATCCCGAGGGCTGTGGGGGAAGGGAAAGCCGCCGCGATCTCCTCGAACAGCCTCACCAGATCCCGGTCCCGAAGCAGCCGAAGGTTGCCAGGCCCACCCTCCCAGGAAATCGCACCCCGCCCCCCAACCCGAGGCATCAGGGCGGTGGTGCGGGTGCCCCCGCACTCGATCCCGAGCGGGGCGGAGGGGGTGGGGAGGGTCGTCATCGGGTGAAAATAGTTTTGCCCCTCGACGCGGGATTCAATCCGAAAAAGCCGTGGGGCTCATCCACGAAACTCATACTCCCGGAGCGAGGCGGGCTTCATCTCGGTACTATACCCCGGCAGGGAGGGAGGCAGGTACCGGCCACCGCGGACCTGCACCGGGTCGACGAAGTGTTCATGCAGATGGTCGACGTACTCGATGATCCGGTCCTCCATGCTCCCGGTCACCGCCACAAAGTCGAAAAAGCTCAGGTGCTGCACATGCTCACAAAGCCCAACCCCCCCGGCGTGAGGGCAGACGGGGACCCCGCACTTGGCCGCCATGAGAAGGACGGCGAGGACTTCATTGACCCCGCCCAGCCGGCAGGCATCGATCTGGCAGAACCGGATCGCCCCGGCTTGCAGGAGCTGCTTGAAAACAACCCGGTTCTGGCAGTGCTCGCCGGTGGCGACACCGATCGGAGCGACGGCGCGGGCAATGGCGGCATGGCCGAGCACGTCGTCCGGGCTTGTCGGTTCCTCGATCCACCAGGGGTTGAAGCGCGCCAACTCCCGCATCCAGGTGATGGCCTGCGGGACATCCCACACCTGGTTGGCATCGACCATGAGACGCCGGTCGGGGCCGATCTCCTCCCGGATGATCGTGCAGCGACGGAGGTCATCCGCAAGGTCGCGCCCCACCTTGATCTTGAAGTGGGTCCAGCCACCGGCGAGGGCCTCGCGACAAAGCCCGCGGAGCCGGTCGTCCGAGTATCCAAGCCAGCCGGCCGAAGTCGTGTAGGCGGGGTACCCGGAGGCGAGGGCTTCCCCAATCCGAGCCTGCTTTCCTGGGGCCTTGGCCCTCAGGAGGGCAAGGGCCTCCCCGGGGGTGAGAAGGTCGGTGATGTAGCGGAAGTCGATGCACCGGACGAGCTCCTCCGGGGTCATGTCGACAAGAAGCCTCCAGAGGGGCTTTCCCTCCACCTTGGCCCACAAATCCCAGACGGCGTTCACGAGGGCCGCGGTCGCGAGATGAATGGCCCCCTTCTCGGGGCCGATCCACCGGAGCTGGCTGTCGCCGGTGAGATGCCGCCAGAAGGCCCCCATGTCGGCGGTCAGGCTCTCGAGGGTGCGTCCCTTGAGCCGGGGGAGGAGGGCCCGGATGGCGGCAACGACCACCTCGTTTCCCCGCCCGATGGTGAAGGCAAGGCCGTGGCCGGCCAGCCCCCGGGGGTGGTCGGTCTGAAGGAGGACGTAGGCGGCGGAGTAATCCGGGTCGGGATTCATCGCATCCGACCCGTCGAGCTGGCGCGAGGTCGGGAACCGGATGTCCCGGACCGAGATCTGGGTGAGGGTCGTCGGCATCCGGCCTCAGCTCAACACCTCGAACGTGTACCCCTTGAGATACTCGGTCTCCGGGATCGAGGGGATCACCGGGTGGTCCGGGGATTGGGAGTGAATGGCGGTCCTGCGGAGCCGTTTGCGCGCGTCGTACGCGGCGGCGAGAATCACCTCCTGGAACAGCCCGGCATCGACATGGTGGCTGCAGCAGAAAGTGGCGAGGGTCCCTCCCGGAACCAGGAGTTTCATCGCGCGGAGATGGATCTCCTTGTAGCCCCGGAGGGCATCGGGCACGGAGGCGCGGTTGCGGGTGAAGCTCGGGGGGTCGAGGATCACAAGATCCCACTCCGGCTTGGGGGCCTCGTCCGCCTTGTGGCTGGTGTGCCCCTTCAGCCAGTCGAAGACATTCGCCGTCTCGAACTCGCATACCCCGCCGACGCCGTTGAGCCCGGCGTTGCGGCGGGCGGCCTGCGTCGCCTCCTCGCTCTGGTCGATGCCGAGCACCCGGGCAGCCCCGGCCTTGGCGGCATGGATCGCAAACCCGCCGAGGAAGCTGAAACAGTCGAGCACCCGGGCCCCCTTCGCGAGGCGGGCCACCTGGCTGTAGTTGGATTGCTGGTCGAGGTAGAGACCGGTCTTGTGGCCTCCGGACATCGACATCGGAAACCGGAGCCCGTTGAGGCGGACCTCGACCTCCTCGGGCGCCTCCCCCGACAACGTGCCGCTGGCCTCGGGGAGTCCCTCGAACTTGCGGGAGGCCATCTCATTCCGCTCAACAATCGCCCTGGGGGCCAGGAGCTCCTGAAGCACCCTGACGATGACCCCCTTGCGCTGATCCATCCCCATGGAGGAGGTCTGGAGGACGAGGACATCCTCGTACTTGTCCACGATCAGCCCCGTGAGGAAGTCGCTTTCCGCGTTCACCAACCGGAACGACGTGGCCCCCGGCATGTGGCGGCGGCGCACCTCCAGGGCGGCCTGAATCCGCTCCCGGAAGAACCGTTCGTCGATCTCGACCCGGTGCGCGGAAAGGAGCCGGACACGGATCCGGGACTTGGAGTTGAAAAACCCCACCCCGAGGAGTCGTTGGCGGTGGTCCTTGACCTGCACCACGCCCCCATCCTCGGCCGGCTTGGTGATCCGCAGGATCGAGGCTTCGTAGATCCAGGGGTGGCCGGCGATCACGCGATCGGCCTCCCCGGGCTTGAGGATTAGGGTGGGCAGAGAGTCCATATTCGAAAACCGAGGCCGGGAGCCTACCGGAGCGACCGGGCACTGCAACCCTTTACCATGGGAACCCGGGCCCGGGTCGATGCGCAACGCTCTCCGGGGCATCGGGTAAGAGGCGAAACCCGATCCTTTTCCACCCCCTCCATTGACTCGCAGCCTCCCCCCCTCTAGCCTGACAGGGCTTTGGTATGATTGGTTCCAGCGCAAATAAAACCACCGGTGCCGCCCCTTCGTTTCGGGTCGGGGACGAGCGTTTGATCAAGGTGACCGAAAGTGCCGCCCGCAAGGTCAGCTCCCTCCTGACCCGGCAGGGACGGCCGCAAGGCGTGCTCCGGGTGGCGGTGGTCGGGGGAGGATGCTCCGGCCTGCAGTACAAGATGGACCTCCAGGACACACCGGCCAACCGCGACATCCTCGTCGAGACCGGGGGCATCAAGGTGGTCGTCGATCCGAAAAGCGCCCTCTACGTCACCGGCAGCGAGCTGGATTATGTCGACGCCCTCCAGGATGGCGGCTTCAAGGTGAAGAACCCGAATGCAGCCACCAGCTGCTCCTGCGGCGAGAGCTTCAGCGCCTGACGCCCGGCTCCTCCACGAGCGCCACCCCACGCCGCACACCATGACGGATTGCTTCGGCCTGCTCCAGCAGCCACGTCGACCCTGGCTCGACCCCGAAGGGCTAAAGGCAACGTTCCACCAGCTCTCCGCATCCACCCACCCCGACCGCTTCCACCAGGCCCCGGATTGCGAAAAGGAGGAGGCCACCCGCCGCTACGCCTCCCTCAACGCCGCCTACAACACCCTGCGCGAGCCAAAGGACCGCCTCCTCCACCTCCTCGAACTCGAGGCCGGCGAACGCCCCAAGGACATCCAGAAAATCCCCCCCGGGACCATGGACCTCTTCGTCGAAGTGGGGCAAACCTGCCGCGCCGTGGATGACTTTCTCGCCTCCCGCTCCCAGATCACCTCCCCACTCCTCAAGGTAAAGGCTTTTCAGGATGGAATGGAATGGGTCGACAAACTGACTCGGCTTCAGCAGACAATCGAGTCACGCCGACAGGACACCGCTCAGGAGCTCCTCTCCCTGAACCCGCTCTGGGAACAGGCCGACCCCACCCCCGCCTCCCGCCAACGCCAGGCCCTTCTCCCCCTCGAACGACTCGAACAACTCTACCGCACCAGCAGCTACATCCACCGCTGGACCGAGCAACTCCAACAGCGGATCGTGGAATTGGCCAGTACCTGAAACGGCAATTCGGATTTCGGATTTCTTTCCGTCCGCGGCAGAAGTTGCCGGATAGCGGGGGTAAAAAATCCCCATTCGTGTGGGCAGTGTGAGACAGAATGTGCCCTGTGGTTGGACAACCTCTGTTCGGCGCTTCTGTGAGGGTCGGGTGAAAGAGGGGGTTTTCCTGAGGAATTCTTCGTTGAAGCAGGGATCCGGAGTGTGAGCGGGGGTTGGTATGGTGCCTGCTGGCACATTGGTATGAACGCAATACTGAGTTTCGAACAACCGAGACAAGGTATTACCCTCCACCGGAGTTATCATAGTTCCGGTACCAGGTCCCATCAACATCCTACCTAACAGCGCTGAGTCTTCGACTTAGCGTCCTGCAAAAATGGGTTGTAGCCTGGCGGTTTGCGAAAGTAAGCCGCCAGTTTCTTTTTTAAATCCTTCCGGCCCCGGCCCGGTCCCTCCTGCCTCTATTGGAGCTGCAGCCGGTAGTATCGGGCGGGGAGGGTCTGGTGGATCTCCTCGATGAAAACGATCTCGGCTCCGACCTGCTGAGCCCCCGACCGCGGGGTCCAGTTTTCCTCATCGAGATCGGTGGTCGACTCGAGGCGGAAGTCTGAAAAAATGCCGGGCCAGGAGATCCGGAGGGTGGTGGGCCCCGTCACCTGGATGGAGAGCTGGGGAGGATCCCCGGGGAGGAGGGTAAAGGGGGCGGCACTGGTGCGGCTGTTGCCCGAGAGATCGGTCACGGTGACAGGCCCGGAGGAATCCCCGGTCGGGACGGTGGCGATGAGGCTCGGCCCCTGGAGGAAGAACGAGCTGTTGATGCCGTTGAAGGAAACGGTCGCGGTGTGGTCGAGGTTGAGCCCGCAGACCTTGATCTTCGACCCGACCATTCCGGAGCCCGGGAAAAGCCCGATGAAGCTCGACGACTTGGGCGCCCAGTTGAGACGGATCATGCCGATTTCCGGGCTCTTGATTCCCATGTCCGTGGAGGCATCGACCGCAATGTGATACAAGGTTCCCCCCACGGCATCGAATTCCACCCGGCTGGTGAGGGTCTGGTCGTCCTCATCATCATTGGAGGCCACGGACGTCAGGCCGTCGATGGGGTCGAGTCCCGTGTAGACGGCGAGCAGGGTGTCGAAGTTGCTGCCGCGGGTCGTCATCTCGACCCGGAAATCCCCCGGGGCCACCCAGTCATACCAAACGGAACGGCCACCGGGATCGTTGGCGTGGTACGGTTCCCCCGGCTCCGTGTCGGCATAGTAGTTCTCCCCCAGCACGCTGCCTGCGAAGCTGTTGATCGACCGGGCGTCGGAGAACATGTTGTTGGGGGTTTTGAGGTCATCGAAAGTCCACTGGATCACGTAGGCGCCGCTCGACCCGGGAGATCCATCTAGGGCGAGGGAGTAGGTCTCGCCCTCGGAGGCTACGAAGCTGACCTCGGCGGCGATGGCTCCGGGCTCCCCGCGCGCCACCAAGGTGAGGGCATTGAGGGCCGTTCCCGTGTAGGCCGCGAGCACCGTTGGGAAGAGGCTCCGCGAGGTGACAAACCGGACCCGCCCCTCGCGGGGGGCGGTCCAGCGGAACCAGACGGTGCGCAGGGCCTCCGCCGTGGCATGGGCCGGTTCCCCCGCCTCCACGGTGGCCCCGTCGGAGCTTCCAAGAATCTCCCCGGTGAACCCGACGATTGGCTGGGCGGAGGCGAAGTTGTCGTTCGGGGGAGGAGGAACGACCTGCGACCAGCTGAGGGTGAATTCTCCCGAGGCAGCCTGGCGACCCCCCAGCACGATCCGATACCGCCCGCCAGCCTGGGCTGTCCAGGTCACCTGGCTCGTGAGCTCCTCCCCGATGTTGTCGTTCAGGGCAACCGGCACCAGGGTGGCAAAATCGTTTCCCGTGTACACCCCCAGGACGGTGTCGAAGGTGCTTCCGGCGGTGCTGAAGGTCACATCCCCCGTGGTCGTGGCCGGCCAGGCAAACCAGACCGTCGCCCCGGCATCAGGCTCGACCGGGGGCGACTCCCGCAGCTGGAGGGTCGCGCCGAGGGTGCTGCCGCTCACGGTCCCGGAGGATCCTCCCAGAAGCTGGAACTTGTCGAAATCATCGTTCAGCGGTTGCGTGGTCCACTGCAGGAGGACGTTCCCCTCGGCATACAACGCACCATCGACCACGATCGCATAGTCGACCCCGGGCTGGGCGACGAAGCTGATCTGACTGTAGGTCACCCCCACCAGGGCGTCGTCGTTGGAGGCGATCGGGGTGAGGAGGTTCACCGCGATGCCCGTGTACGCTGCCAGCACGGTGTCGAAGTCGCTCCCGTCGGTGGAAAATGTGACGATAAGCGGATAGGGGGACTTCCAACGATACCAGATCGACTTCCCGGTCCCATCGACCTTCGCCGGCTTGGGCTCCCCGGGCTGAACGGTTGCGCCGACCGTGCTTCCGGTGGTCGATCCGCTCAAGCCGTCGAGCCGAAGCGCCTTGGAGAACCGGTCGTTCACCGGCTGGGCCGATCCAGCGAGGGGGCTGCAGAGGAGGGCGAGGAGGAGCACCAGGCCGGACCGGATGCCCCGGGGGCGCCGTGGGGGTGCGGCCTCGGGGGGACGGGGCACAAGCCCGCCGGACTCCCCGGGGAAAGGCCCCCCCAAGGAGTTGCGAACGACCCGCGCGATCAATTGGTACGTCATTGCCACCGATTCCACCGGCGATCTCCCGACGGAAGAAACACACCCGCATGGCCCTTTGTTCCAAACCTTGGAACCGATCCCGTACGGGATGCCGAGCCAGCTTCGAACAGCTTGTCTATCTGCAAACGTAATCCCTGCAAGCCCGTGGCTCAAGCCGCGGGGGCGGGAAGATTCTGGAAAGTGGGCCGCCGCTCAAATTCTGGACAGGGGGCTGGGGCCACCGCACGCCCCACTGCGGCCCCTTATCCCGGGCTGCCGGGGGGGGGCCCGACCTGATGCCGGGCCTGCCGGCGGGGAAGGCGTGGTTTTCGGGGAAGCCCCGGCCCGGGCAATTGGGCCTCAGGAAGATAGGGGGCAAGGAAGCCGGGTGTATCGGTATGTCCCCCCCGGGCATAGTCCGCCAGGACCCCCTCCGCCGCCTCCGCAGGAACCCGACCCCGGACCTCCGTCAGGTATCGGAAGAGGAGCGCCGCCAGCCGGACCAGGGAGATCTGGTCGGTTCTCCGGACCTGGAGGAAGAGCCAGTCCGAGAACCGGAGAAAGGAGGCAAAGGGGCTCTCCCCGCCGGCCCAGATCAGGGGGGCGGAGCGGGGGAAGTTCCCGCTGTTTCCGACCAAGTCCCAATACCGGGCAAACCGCCGCATCCGCTGCATCTCCCCGAACGGGATCAGCCGGGTCTGGAGCACCTCGTAGGGGGGGTCGGGGCTGTAGACCATCCCCCACTCGGAGTCGTGCCGGATGATTGGGGTGCCCCGAAGCCGCTTGAGAATCCCGACCTGGATCTCCTGCGGCTGAAGCCCCAGCAAACGATCAAACCCCCGGCCGAAACTCTCGAGATCCTCGCCCGGGAGCCCGACGATCAGGTCGGCATGGACGTGAACGCCGGTCTCGGCCCGAAGGAATCGGAGATTCTCCTCCAGCCTGGGGAGCGATTGTCGTCGGCTGATCAGCTGGGAGCTCAGCGGGTGAAAGGTCTGGATTCCAACCTCGAACTGCACCGATCCGGCCGGAAACCGGGCGATGATCTCCCGCAGCTCCGAAGGGAGCCGGTCAGGGATCATTTCAAAATGGTAGAACCGCCCCTCGACATGGCGCTCGAGGAAGTAGCGCAGCAGGGCGCGGCTTGTCTGGAGGTTGAGGTTGAAGGTTCGGTCGACGAACTTGAACCGGGTGAGCCCCCGGTCCATGAGACGCTGGAGCTCGGCCAGAAAGGGCTCCAGCGGGAATTGGCGCACCGGGACATCGAGGCTTGAGAGGCAGAATTCACACGAGAAGGGACACCCCCGCGAGGCCTCCAGATAGACGACACGATGGGCCAGGTCCTCCGGGGTGTAGCCATCGTAGGGAAAGGCGAGCCGTGAGAGCTCGGGCAGCGAAGCCGCCAGGATCCGTTCGGCCGGGGGATCCCCGGCCAGGATCCGTCGACAAAGATCGGCGAACGCAAGATCGGCCTCGCCCGTGATCACATGGTCGGCCAGGGCGACGATCGGCTGCCCCTCGGTTTCATGGCTCACCTCCGGACCGCCGAGCACCACCCGGATCCCGGGCCTGAGGCGTTTCAGGAGCGAGACCACCTGGGTGCTCTGCGTGACGTTCCAGATGTAAATCCCGAGCCCGATGATGCGCGGCTCCCTGGCCAGGAGCGCCTCAACGACATCGACCGGGCGGTGGTGGATGTCGAACTCAAGAATCTCAGCCGCGGGTCTCAGCTCCCCCAGGTTCGCGTGGAGGTAGCGAAGGCCGAACGCCGTGTGCGGGTACTTGGCGTTGAGAGTGGTAAGGAGGATGTCCGGCATGCTCTGCCTGCTGACGCCCCCCGGGCGGGGGCGGGGTCAAACTTCGATCGTCTCGCCCGGACCGGGCTGGAAGATCTTGATCTTCGGGTGGAGGGCCCGGATCTGCTCGGCGAACCATTGCCGGGAATCGGTGCTTCCATGGCCCAGCACCACGGCCCGGGGCGACACGCGGTCGACAAAATCCAGAAGCTCGTTCCGGTTGGCGTGGGCGGTGAGGTCGAAATCCTGCACCTCGCAGCGATGGGTGACCTCACCGGCGCTCGGACTGAACAGGAAGGTCTCCCCTTTTTTCGCCGCCTTGAGGCGTCCACCGGGGGTTCCGGGCTCGGCATAGCCGACGAAGAAAATGGCCTGCCTCTCGTCACCGATCATCCGTGCGGCGATGTCATGCGCGGCGGTGTGCTCGGTCATCATCCCGGCAGTCACCACGAAGATCCGCCCCCCGCTGAGCCGCATCTTCTCGGCCTGCCCCTTCTCCAGCACGGCCAGGTTCAGGGCCTCCGTGAGCTTCATCTGGCTGAGCTGGCGGTGGGTTCGGTGGGCCTCGAGGTCGTAAATCTCCGTGAACACCCGGCCGAGACCCCCGATGTAGATCGGCTGACGACGAAGTCGGCCGCTCTCCATCAGCCCGGCCAGGAGGGCCAGGATCTCCTGGGTCCGCCCCAGGGCGAAGGTGGGGAAAAGGACACACCCCTTGCGCTTCTGGACGGCATCCAGGGCGGTGCAAAGCCGCTCAATCTCCCCCTCCCGGGTGAAACCCTTCGGGACGGGTCGGTTGCCACGGGTCGTCTCCATGATCAGGACGTCGGCCCGGACATCCTCAAACCGTGCCCCCTTGAGGATCGTCTGGTCGCGAAAACTAACATCCCCGGTGAAGAAGACCGTCTCCCGGCTCCCACGCACCATCACGCCGGCCGACCCGAGGGCATGCCCCGCATCGTAGAACTCCAGCGTCGGGGAAACATGCCCCAGCTGCCGCCTCTGGTGGCTCGACCACTCGATCTCCCGGTTGTAGCGGAACCCCTGAAAAACCGAGGCGATGTCGTCCACCTCGTCGTGGGTGTAGAGCGGGTACTCCTTGATCCCGAGCTCCTCCTTCTGCCGCCCCATCACGTTGACCGAATTGTGCAACACCCGCTCGACAAGGAAGTAGCTCAGCTCCGTCATCATGACGTGCGCCTTGGGACAGCTGCGCACGGCGACAGGCAGCGACCCGACGTGGTCGTGATGGCAATGGGTGATGGCGATGGTATCTACGGGGTTCCCCTTGATCTTGTCATAGAGCGGAAGGGCCGGCTTCCCCTCGCGCCCAGGATGCATCCCGGCGTCCAGCAGCAGGCGGTGCCCCTCGGTCTCCACAACCCAGGAGGTGGCTCCGATCTCGGTGTCGGGGTTCAGGTTCGTGATTCGCATCGTTCGTCCAGATTAGACCGGATCCCCTGCAAATGAACATAACTTTGGAGGGAATCCATCAGTTAGGGGGTCGGGGAGGCCATGGTCCCGTGGGGGTGGAGGGCCTCGGTTTTTTGAATCCTGATGATTTTTTTGAAGATTCTCCGAAACCGATCCGTCCACTTTCCCAGTTAGCCGGTTTCATCCTGAAAACGAGGCCCCAATGCACGTCTCGGAAGCCGGTGAAAGCCTGTGCCGAAGCTGGTTCGGGAGGAAGAGGAGGTCCGTTTGGTTGTTTGGGTTGGGCGGGCATCTCACGATGCCCGCTTTTTTTTATCCTCCAGGCCTCCGCAGACCCCTCCCAGTGCCGCCCGGCCCCCCCCCGCAAGAGGGGGGAAGCCCCCCGCTCAGGGATTGCTGGTGATCTGCGTCCAGTCGACGCCGTTCAGCTCGGCGTAGCGGGCGAGGGACTTCTGGTTCTGCATCAGGACGGCGCGGACCACGGCTGAATCATCCGCCCGGCTCATGAACGGAGTGAAATTCGGGATGATCCCGACCTGTTTGTTCGCGTAGGTCAGGGCGAACACCGCCTCGGCAAAGGCGACGTACGGAAGCTCCTTATAGGCTCCCTCGGCAAAATCCTCCACGAGATCGGCGAGAAACTCGAGCTGGTCCACGAGATGGGGGAAGAGGGGGGCATTGATCTGGGTAAACTCCACCTTCCAGATCGGGAGCTGCCGCAGCGCCTTCTCCACCACGGCGGGCGTGATCTGCTGCGCACCGTGGTTCACAAACTTAACGATTTCAGACATGGCCGGGAGGTTAACCACCCTCCCCCTCCCGAGACAACGGCTTTCCGAAGGGGGGGCGTTCCGGGCGCGATGAACCCGGGTGAGGGCGGATCCGGGCAGACGGC
>DMJJ01000403.1 GCA_003452185.1 Verrucomicrobiales bacterium
TCGCGCCGAGCGAGCCCGTCCCGCGGCAGCCCTGCCGGGGGAGGCACCCCGCCTCGCTCAACTCTGCTGGAGGGGCATGCTCACGCCCACGACCTCGTGACCTCGGTCGCTACAGAAGAACGGAGGGGGGCCGAAGAGTGGGACATCAAGTTTCTGCTCGATCTTCCCCCTGGGACCTGTTACCCCCCTCAGGTCCCTCACAAGGAGACGTACCGTGACGACAACTCAACCCGGATGGCTGGAGGCCATCCCCGTCCAAAACAACGCACGACGCCCGAGGCATCCGCTTCATCGGCTGCCGATGGGAGGCCTCTCCCCCCTTCCCTGGATACTACTGCTTGGGATGGCTCTCCTCGCCCCAGCGCGATCGTTGGCTCAAGGAGGCCTGGGCGACTGGCTTGGCACCTCTGGCGCCTCCCGTCTCCTGAGCCACCAACTCCTCCTCCCCGCGCCGCCGTCGCCTGCCGGTGGAAGCGTGCTGGAGTTTGACGTTGGATGGAGCTCGTCGGAGGCCCCTGAGGAGGGGCGTATCCTCGACCAGTTCAACGGCACCCTCTCTGATCTGTCAGGCCGCAACACCCTCCCGCTCTTCTCCTGGACCGCCTCGAGCCTGGATCTGTTCCCACGGTTGCCCGGTTTTCTATCCCCTCCGCAAGGCATTCCAGAGCCAGCGTCCATCCCTGCCAAACCGCCAATCGAGCTCCTCCTGCTCGACACCACCCTGAGCTTCCACCTCGCCGTCGCCATTCCCGCGGAGTTGATGGGACGCCCCGTCCGACTCAACCTCTCGTTCTACGATAACCTGGACGACACCCCCAGCGAGGGGTGGATCTCAGGGGCCCGACTGGTACCCGAACCGCCCCCCCTGGCGGCCGCAATCCTTTGCACCGCAGTTCTCCTGTTCCGTCGTCGGCGGACACCCACCCCCCCGTCCGGCTCAGCCCCACGCCCCGGAGGTCGGGCGGGGTGAAGGCAGAGTTAAGAAACAATTCTCCCGTTGCGCTTTCTGGTCGAATCGAGAGAATTCTCTCATGTGCCTAGGGGCCCTTTCACCGACTCCGCACGTCCAGAAACTCTCTGGGTCACGGTCTCTGGCGCATTTGAGGGCCGGTGCTATTCATAGACTTGGAGGGTTTGATACCTAATCCATCGAACATACAACCCGCGTGAGGACATGAGCAGGATCATTATCGCCGACGACGATCCGGGATTTGGGAGCATGCTGGAGCGTGTGTTGAGTCAGGACGGCCACACGGTTGAGTTGGCGGAGAATGGCCGTCAGGCGCTTGCGTTGATTCGGAAGCAGCCCCCTGACCTGCTGATCTGCGACGTGATCATGCCCGACATGGAAGGGGTGGAGTTGCTCCTGACCCTGCGCTTGGAGGTCCCGAAGCTTCCGACTTTGGCAATTTCCGGAGGGGGGCGGTTTGGGTCGGCGGACTATCTGAACCTTGCGCGCAAGGCGGGGGCCCGCGAGATACTGGCGAAGCCGTTCACCCCGGAGCAGCTGAAGGTTGCCGTCGAGAAAGCGCTGTCGTCCGTTCAGGGCGAGAGGGCATGAGTCGTCGAGGCTGGTCAGCTGATCAGAGGGCTGGTCGGTTCGACCCGGGCTTCTGACGGCTCTCACACGAGAGCCGCCACCTCATCCCCCCGTAGCGGGGATCGTGAGATCCCCGCACTTCAACTCCCCCCGTCCCCGCGCAGCTCACTGAGCCCCGCCCCAGTCACCACGTCACGGAGTGAGTCGCTTGATCTCAAAATGATGTGAGGCAGGCTTCCTCAACCCCTCAATCTTCCGCTCGCCGGCCACCACCTCTTCATCCAGCTTCTTCAACTCAGCGCTCCGCCGCGCCTCGGTCTCCGCCCCCTGGGCCCAGCCGGGGAAGCTATAGAGCTGCACATCCCGCCAGCGATGAAAGAAGGAGTTGTTCTTCTTGAACACCTCCCCGAGGAGCTCCCGGGCTTGCTTCGTGATCGGCCCGGCGTTGTTCGAGAGGTTCACCCCCTTCTTCAACGCCTCGGCATCCGTCTTCAGCACCGACTCCCCATCAATCAGGACCTCATACGTCCCCGCTGCGAGACCTGACACCCCGAGCTCATACCGGCTCAAATCCTCCAGGATCGGGGCGATCTTCAGCGCCGCCTCGGCACGTTCGTCGACCGGGAAGGGCAACGACTCGTCGAGCCGGTCAAAGCTGACACCGCCCCCCGAGACGGCCACCTTCCCGACCTTGCAGCCATGGGTCTCCACTCCGCCGGCCGGCAGGGTGATCGAGGCGCTGGAGACCGGGGCCGTGGCCCCCAGCCCCTTCAGCACCGCCCAAGCCATGATGGTCTGTCCAGCAGGCCCCGGATGAACCGCATCCCCTCCACCGATGAACGCCTTGGGGTCACTGGCCCGCTCCTTCATCATGATGGCCATGTAGGGGTCAAACTGATCGACAAACCCCGCCCCGCGCTCCTGGGCCACCTGCTTGAGCCCGTCGGAAAACTTCCTCAACGACTGGTTGCGAACATCCTGGTCGGGATCCGCGCGCTTCTCCTCGATCGGCTGCGGAGTCAGGAACGAGACCCTCGCCCCCGCCCCCGAGAGGACCTTTTGAAGCTGCGACTGGCTCCGGGTGTACGCCTTGAAAATGTCAGGCCGGAACTTCTGATAGGAATGGTCGTTCATGCCGAACTTGATGGTGACGAAGGTCGGCTTGAGCGGCAGGACATCCCGCGACAACCCTTTTCCCACCGAGTCCTCAATCATCCGCTGCTGCGCCTCATCCTCCGCCGCGAAGAGCTTCGCCTCGTCCGGGTGAGCCCGCTGACGGAGCCAGGAGGTGTCCCCGCCCCATCCCACATTCCGGAAGCTCAGCTTCCACGCCGGGTGCCGGGTGAGGGCGTAGGCCTCGATATACGTGGTGTAGAGGCGTTGCTCCGTGATGCTGTCGCCGAGGAACACCACGCGATCCCCATCGCGGATGGCAAATTCGGCGGACGCCAGCCAGCTCGTGGCGGCAAGCAGGGTGGAAACCAGAAGGATGCGTCGTGTGATCATAGTGAGATGCGACGAAAGAACCACGGCACCTCGGGACTTGCAAGCCTGCAACTCAACGCCGGGTGGCGGTGGATGCAGGACCCGACAGTCCGGTTGCGACCTGACCTGTGCCTATCGCGGTCCCTGCAGAAACCGGCTGGCTGCTAGGCCGCAGCGAGTTCGAGCCGGTGGTGCCGTTGGATCTCTTCGGCCGCAGGGGCGGGAACCTTCGCGGCAGCGGCAAACTCCGGCCAGCGGTTCACCGCCGCACGCACCTCCTCGAGGATTGCGGACCACCTCCCCCTCTTGAGGAGCGATGACTTGGCACAGGCTTCCAGGTCCCCCCGCGTGAAGCCATCACGCCTCCCATTGACCGTCATCTGATGGCTCGAGGTCCAGGCGCCGGTGGGATTGTGACTGTAAGTGACATCGAATGCGGGGGCCAGGGACCATCGCCCCTCCTTGTCCATCAGGAAGGCGATGTTCTTCACGTGGTCGTCCTGGTTGCGGGCGACAACGTTGAACACCATCCGACGGAACTGCTGTTCCACGGCCGACATCGGGAGCTCGAGCTGTCGCATCACCAGCAGCGCTCCCTCGTAGGAGTGGGCTCCCGCCTGATTGAAATCCTGATGGGCCAGGGCGCCGAGCGACTGCATGTGGAGCTTCTCCCCGCCGCCGAGGCGGTCGAAGCGACGGGTCATGAAGTGCCGGCGCCCCCCTTCCTCCATCAGCCGGCACTCGCTCATCGTCACGCCGGCTGCGGCGGCCATGAGATGGTAGGCATACTCAATCGCCCCATATCCCTTGGGATCCTCCAGCTCCTTGTCCTTGTTGCCGCGAACGCCATCGAACTTCAGCAGCCAGTATTCGAAGCCATCCCCGGCTGATACCTGTCCGGATCGAACCTCATGGGTCACCCGGTTCCAGGCGATCACCGCCTTGGCTCTGGCTCCGCCGGCGGATGTTCCCACCCGGAGGATTTCCTTCAGCCCGCGTGCCCTTTCGGCGCTCTTGAAGCTGGCCTTGATCCCGCCCCGCTGGCTGAGGACATCCGAAGCAAGCGTGACCAGCGCTTCGATCTCGATCTTCGTCGCGGTCCGCGGCCTGGGGCCGAGGATGGGCGCAAACTCCAGCGCTCCCATGCCGCGCGTGCCTGTATAGCAGAGGCGCTCAACGGCGGTGAAACTCTCGGGCGTCCGACCCCGGGTCGCGAGCCACGCATTGATGAGGGCATTCCCGAACCGGTCCGGGAGAGAATCTGCAAGGAGCCCGGGAAGTCCGTGGAACGTGTTCCGAGGCAGCAGGGGGAATTCATATACCCGGTCGCCCAGGGGCATCATGAGGGGGGAAAGCTGGATGCCGCTTGAGGCGAATTCAGGCTCATACTGAAACGCCGCATGGCTCCCGCCGTCCTGGAGGGA
>DMJJ01000444.1 GCA_003452185.1 Verrucomicrobiales bacterium
ATCACGTCCAGGTTGTGCTCGATCACCAGCAGGGTGTTCCCCGGGGCCCTCAGCTTGAAGAGCACCTCGAGAAGCTTCGCCACATCATGGAAGTGAAGCCCCGTGGTCGGTTCATCCAGGATGTAAAGGGTCTTCCCTGTCGCCTTGCGGCTCAACTCGGAGGCGAGCTTCAGCCGCTGGGCCTCCCCTCCGCTCAGGGTCGTGGCCGACTGGCCGAGCCGGAGATACCCCAGGCCCACCTCCGCCAGCACCAGGCACGGTTCATAAATCTGCGGGACGGAACGGAAAAACGTCACTGCCTCATCCACGGTCATCGCCAGGACGTCGGCGATGTTCATCCCCTTGTACGAGATCTCCAGGGTCTCGCGGTTGTAGCGCCGTCCGCTGCACCCCTCGCAGGTGACGTACACCGGGGGGAGGAAATGCATCTCGATCTTGATCAGGCCGTCCCCCTGGCACTTCTCGCATCGCCCCCCCTTGATGTTGAAGCTGAAGCGGCCCGCGTTGTAGCCGCGGACCTTCGCCGAGGGGAGGCGGGCAAACAGATCCCGGATCTGGTTGAAAATCCCGGTATACGTGGCGGGGTTGCTCCGGGGGGTGCGGCCGATCGGGGTCTGGTCGACCACGATCACCTTGTCGAAGAGCTCGTGGCCCGTCAGGGCGCGGTGGGCCCCGGGGCGTTCCTTCGACCCGTAGTGGAGGCGGAACAGGGCCCGACGCAGGATGTCATCCACGATCGTGCTCTTGCCCGAGCCGCTCACCCCCGTGACGCAGGTCATGAGGCCCACGGGGACCCGGAAGTCGACATTCTTGAGGTTGTTCTCGCACGCCCCCTGCACCTCGAGCCATCCCCGTTCCTTTGACGGCTTGATCCGGGCCTTCGGAACCGGGATCGATAGCTCCCCGCTGAGGTATTTGCCGGTCAGGGAGCGGGGGGCCCGGAGCACCTCGGCCACGGTCCCCGCGGCGACCACCTCCCCGCCGCGGACCCCGGCCCCAGGGCCCAGGTCGACAACATAGTCGGCGCTCCGGATCGTGTCCTCGTCGTGCTCCACAACCAGGACCGAGTTCCCCAGGTCCCTCAGGTGGGTCAGGGTTTGGAGCAGGCGGTCGTTGTCCCGCTGGTGAAGCCCGATGCTCGGCTCGTCCAGGATGTAGAGCACCCCCACGAGCCCCGCGCCGATCTGCGTCGCCAGCCGGATCCGCTGGGCCTCCCCACCGCTCAGGGTGCCGCTTTCACGGTCGAGGGTGAGGTAGCCGAGTCCCACGTTTTGGAGGAACCCCAGGCGGGAACGGATCTCGCGAATGACCTCCGAGGCCACCTTCTGCTGGTACTCGGTGAGGGTGAGGCTTGAGAGATAGGCGTCCGCCTGGTCGATCGACAGGGCGCAAAGCTCCATGATCGAGAGGCCGGGAAGGGGGGGCAGGGAAGGGTTGCGGGAGCGCAGCGCCGCGGCGGCCTCACCCTGCCCGAGTCGCACGCTGAGGATCTCGGGCTTCAGGCGCTGCCCATGGCAGGCGTCGCAGAAGGTGGGGCTCATGAACCCCTTGATTCGGTTGCGGGTGAATTCGCTTTCGCTCTCGCTCATCAACCGCTGGAGGTTGGGGATCACCCCCTCGAATGGTTTTGAGCTGGCGGAGACATTCCCCCCGCGGAACATGTGAAACTCGATCGGCGTCTCGCCCGTTCCCCAGAGGAGCGATTTCTTGAAGCTGTCCGGCAGGTCCCGGTACGGCACCTCGAGGCTGACCTCGAAATGCCGCGCGATCCCCTTGAGCATCGCCTTGTAGTAGCTGATCATCCGCTTGCCCCCGCGCCGCCAGGGAAGCACAGCCCCCTGGTCGAGGGTCTTGGCGGGATCGGGGATGATGAGCAGCTCGTCAAAGACCATCTTTTGCCCCAGCCCGTGGCAGACGGGGCAGGCACCGACGGGCGAGTTGAAGGAGAAATGCTTGGGAGTCACCGGCTCGAAGCTCTGGCCCGTGGCAGGGCTGTAGGCCCGGTTCGAGTGAAGCGTCTGTGTCCAGAGATTGGAGTCGGGCGGCGGCGCGCCGGCAGCGGGATCGGCCGGGGGTTGGTGCAGCGAGATCAGCCGTCCCTCCCCCCACTTCAGGGCGGTCTCAACCGAGTCCCCGAGCCTGACCCGGATCTTGTCGTCGATGACGAGGCGGTCGACCACCACGTCGATGGTGTGGCGGCCCTTGGGGTCGAGCTTGGCCCGGAGGTTGCCCCCCAGTTCCACGAGTTCGCCATCGATGCGCGCCCGAACGAATCCCTCCCGACCCAGCCGCTCCAGGACATCGCGGAACTCCCCCTTCTGATCCTGAACCACGGGGGCCAGGATCATGACCTTCGTTTTCGGCGGCAGGGCCAGTAGCTTGTCGACGATGTCGCTGGTGGTCTGTGGGATGACCGCCACGCCGGACACGGGGCAGTAGCGCTGCCCGACGTTGGCGAAGAGCAGCCGCAGGTAGTCGTAGATCTCTGTCGTGGTGGCGATCGTCGATCGCGGCGTCGCCCCGGCCCCCTGCTGCTCGATGGCGATCGCCGGGGAAAGCCCCTCCAGGTAATCGACCTCGGGCTTCTGCATCTGGTCGAGGAACTGCCGGGCGTAGACCGAGAGCGACTCCACGTACTTCCGCTGCCCCTCCGCATAGATGGTGTCGAAGGCGAGGGAGGACTTCCCGGAGCCACTCAGCCCCGTGATCACCACGAGCTTGTGCCGGGGGATCTCAAGCGTGACGTTCTTGAGGTTGTGCTCCCGCGCCCCTCCGATCCTGATTACATCCTGCGCCATGTAGAGTGATGCGGGGCTGCTCTCAACGCGGGAGGGTCGGGGGGGCCGAGACCCACTGGACGGTGTTCACGAGGAGTTGCTTGTACGCCGGGTGATCGTGGGCGATGCCGTCGTGTCCCAGGGTGATGTTGGCGATCCGTGCCCGCGGGTGGGGCGTGGTCCAGACGACGGGGTAGGTTTTCCCCGTCGCCAGGTTCTTCCCCACCGCAAGCACATGGACCGGGCTCGACAGGGGATCCTGGGCGAAGTGATAGAGCTCATCCGAGACCCGGAAGGTCCTCGGCACCCCCCGCATCATCGGATGCTCCGGGTCGGTAACCGTGACCTCGAACTCCCCGTACTTGTCATGGCTGCGCGCCCCACCCCCCACGAACCGGCGGTTCCACTCGGGCCAGTCGCCCCAGATATACCAGTTGCCGGGGTGGATCAGCACCAGCCCCTTCCCCGAGTCGGCAAAGTCCATCAGCCGCTTTCGAAGGACAGGGTCCTTCTGGTCCTGGTTGGCACTCCAGGCCAGGACCTCCACGGTGTCGAGCGCCGGGATTACGTCGGCGTATCGCTCGGTGTAGTTGACCGAGAGGCCCTGCGCCGCCTTGAGGGTGGCGACATCCGCCAGGTTGAACCAGCGGTTGAAGTCGTGGGAGCTTCCCCCCCCGACGAGCAGCGTGCGGGTGCCCGGGGCCCACTCCAGGGGCCGGGCCGGCGCCGGGGGGGCGGACGCCGTGACCGGCTGCGCTGCCTCCCGGCGGGGTGCCCCCACCTCGGCGGTGATGGCGACGAAGGTCGGGGCGACCAGGTTGTCGAAACTCTCCAGGCGGAGGCTCGCGATCGGCCCGGGACGGTGGAGCTCGCGCGTGAAATAGCGGACCTGCTGCCCCCGCGGGACAAGATCCGGCACGAGCTTCGACCCGGGGACCTCGGGCATCCCGTTGTAGTCCGCGAACTCAACCCCGTTCGTGAAGGTCATCTCCTCGGTCTCCCCTCCCGGGTAGGTCACCGTGAGCCTGGCGGCGGGCATGCCCCGGTTTTCACCGCAGCAGGGAAAGCCCCATCCTGCGACGCCGCCAAGGATGTGCAGGCGGTTTGCCGTCACACCCGGGGTTTCAATCTCGACCCGCTGGGGAAGGGTCTTCGCAAACCCGCTCCCCCCCTTGAGCACGATCACATTCTTCCCTCCGGGGGACTTGGTGGGCGAGAGGATCTCAAACGGCACCCCGTCGGCCTGCACCATCCCGAAGCGACGGAACTTCAGGGTCTCATCCACGCTCTCCTGCCCGAGGTAGATCCCCTTGGTGGAGTCGGCGGTGAAGGCCTTGCGGAGGTCGAGCACACGGAAGCGGGAATCCCCCGCCGTCACGAACGCGAGCAGGTCGCGCAGCCCCTCGGCCCCCAGGGCCTCAAACCCCTCGGGCATCAGGGACCGGCCGGTGTTGCGCTGTGTCTTGATCTGGTCCCGCTTGAGCTCCATCTCCCCGGCGGCGTTCCGGACGAACACGGCGCTCTTGTTCTCCCGCGCGATGATCCCGTCGTACGACTCGCCATCCTTGGTCTCGAAGTTCCATGCCGCGAAGCTCGGGTCAACCTCCCGGTTCGGGTCGAGAATATGCACCAGGAGCTCCGCAGCCCCGTGGGCTCCCATGCCGGTCAGGACGGGGCCGACCTCCTTCCCCTCGTCGTTGAGCCGGTGGCACGTGGCGCAGTTCTGGGTGAAGAGGGCGTGGCCCTTGGCGACATCCCCGGGCTTCGTGACCTCGGGGGTGAGGCGGGTGATGACCGCCTGCTTCTCCTTGGCCTCCGGCCCGCGCAACTCGTCGATAACCTCCGCGGCCCGGCGGGCGACCGCTGCGTCGGGGTGGTACCGGAGCCGATGCAGCCCGGCAGGCCCGAGCAGCGTGGCCGGCACCTTCCCCTCCTTCAGGGCGGTCAGGAGGGAGGTGGACCAGTCCGCGCGCTTCAGCACCTGGTTGAACACCGAGGTCTGGAGCTCGGCCGGAAGCCCCGCGTAGGCGCCAACCAGCACCGGGCCCGCGGCGGCCTCCCCGGTCTCACCCAGGGCCCGGACAATCCGCTCCTTGAGGAGCGCGGGCTCCTGCCCCGCGAGCAGGACCCCCATCGAGGGGAGGATGTCGGGGCTCAGCTGGCGGACCCCGATCAGGGTGGCGGCCGCCTGGGCCCGTTCACCCTCGGGCTGGGCGGAGTTTCGGACCTGAGCCTGCAGAGAGGCGACGACCGACTTCACCTCCGTGGCGAGGGTCGATTGCTTGTCCCACCGGGCGGCGAGGGGCAGCACGGCGAGCCGGAGCCCCGTCTCCTCCGAGGCGAGCAGCGAGGCAAACGCCCCCTTGAGTCCATCGGTCCAGGCCGGGATTCCCTCCGGCTTCATCGACCGCGTGAATCCCTCCAGGGCGGCGCGCTTCAGGAGCGGGCTTCCCGCCCGGTCCCCGAAGGCCGTGATCAGCTCGGCCGCCAGGGCCGGCTTTCCGGTCGAGGCGACGAGGGATCCGAGCGACTCTGCCAGGCCGCGGAGCGGCGCGGGGTCCGTCGCTGCGATGGCGCTCTTGAGCGTCGCCACCGGCGCCGAGGCCGCCACCGCCATTGCGGCCGCCTCGAGCCATGGGTCCTTGAGGGTGGGGTAGAGGGCGACGAGGTCGGGCGCGATCGAGTCCCCGGGCTTCGACGCACTCAGGGCCGCCAGGGCCTGGAGCTGCAGGGCGGGGGAGTCGCCCCGGGCCACCTGCATGAGGGCTTTCTCCAGGGTCGGCTTCCCGGCCGCGGTGGCGGGAGCGGCCCCCGCGATGCGGGCCGCGGTCTTGCGGACAGCCAACTCAGGACTCCCGAGCGCCGCCACGAGCACCGGGGCCTCCACCCCGTAGAGCTGCTCGGCGATCCAGAGCGCGTGCACCCGGGCGATCGGGTCCGCCTTCTCGTTCGAGGCAAGACGGCTGATCTCCACGTTGCCACGCTCTACCAGGAGTCGATGGGCGTTCATCCGGACCGCGCGGTTCGGGTGGGCCAGCGCGGCCATCAGGTCCTCGGGGGAGGTGGGGGAGAGCTTCGCCGCGGGGAGGGGGCGCGCCTCCCGGTGGTCAACCTTCCAGACCCGTCCGAAGTAGTGGTCCCGGTCGGGCCGAACCGCCGCGTTCACCCCGTTGTGCTCCGGCCCGCGGGTGTCGTTGTGAATCACCGCTTGGTTGTAAAAGTCCAGGACGTAGAGCGCCCCGTCGGGCCCGATCCGCGTTTCAATCGGACGGAACCAGAGGTCGTGCGATCCGATGAACTCCTCGGTCCGCAGCTTGTGCCCCTCGTACCCGGCCCCCTTCGTCCCGATGGC
>DMJJ01000192.1 GCA_003452185.1 Verrucomicrobiales bacterium
GGGCGAAATGGTCGCAGCGCTTTTCCCCGACTCCGTACAGGCGGCGGATCCCCTCGGGCTCGGCGGCGACGTCCAGCGCCTCGGGAGCGGCCATTTGCATCCGGTAGGCGAGCTCGTAGCTCTCGATCCGCGCCGCCAGATCCGAGTCGTCCGGGGCCTCCTCGGCATGGCGCTGGTTCAAGCGTCGGAGCAGGTCGAGCTGCCGGCGTTGCTGGGCATCGTTCATCCCGGCCTCCCGGACCAGGTTGTTGATCGGCGCTCCCTGGATGTTCAGCGCCGTCCCCTGGAAAACTCCCGGGAGAAACCCCGCCCCCCAGTTCTGCGCATGCCCCTTGGGGACCCCCCGTCCCAGCGTGTCATACATGACCACGAACGCGGGAAGGTTGCGGCTCGCGGAGCCGAGCCCGTAGGTCACCCAGGAGCCGACGCACGGGAACCCCATGCGGCTGAACCCGGTGTTGATTTGGAACAGGGCCGGCGAATGGTTGTTCGTCGCAGTGAAGCAGGAGTGGATGAAGGCCATGTCATCGACGTGCGCCTCCATTCCTGGGAAAATTTCCGGGACCCAGGTGCCCGAGCGTCCGCAGCGCTTGAACTGGAAAGGAGACTTGAGCAGCGGGCCGACGTCATTGGTGAAAAATCCGGTGTTCTTGTCGAACCCCGGGAGCTCCTGCCCATCCCGCTTCTGGAGCTCGGGCTTGTAGTCCCAGGTGTCGACCTGGCTCTGCCCTCCGTTCATGAAGAGCCAGATCACCGACTGGGCCCGCCCCGGGGTGTGGGAGGGGTGCGCGGCCATGGGATCGGTCGGGGCCCGGCCCGCGAGAAGCCCTTCCTCGCGGAGCAGCGCCGAGAGGGCAACGAGGCCCGCCCCGGAGCCGGTTCGCCTCAGGAACTCCCTCCGGCTCCGCCCCGGGAGGCCGGGCTCCGCGAAGAGGTGTGGAATCGCGTCAGTCGACATAAAGAAACTCGTTCAAGCCGAAGAGCGCCTGGCACAGGTCGGCCAGCGCCCGTGTGGGGCCCTCGGCCGGGGGGTAGGAGCGGGCCTGCTCGTGGAGGAACCGGAGTGCCTCCCGCGACTCCGCGGAGGATGGGGGGCGGCCGAGCACCGCGGCGAACGCCTGTTGAACCTCCCGCGGCCCGGGGGGGGCGGTGCTCCCGGGGTTCAGGCGAGCGGCCAAAGCCACGGCGCAGGCCCGCACCTGTGGGTTGTTGATCAGGAGGAGCGACTGGGGCGCCACGGTGGTGTTGACGCGCCGCCCGACCCCTTGAAGCGCATCCGGCGCATCAAACTGGGTCATCATCGGAATCATGCGGCTCCGTTTGACCGTGAAGTAAATGCTTCGCCGGGTCATGGATTCCTCGAGGGAGCCGGGGCCGAACATCGCCGGGTCGAGCCGCCCGCTGGCGGAGAGCATTGAGTCACGGATGACTTCGGCATCGAGGCGTTGGCGGGGAAAGTGCCACACCCATTGATTGGCGACATCCTTTGAGAGACGGCTCGCATCGGTCTCCGGCCCCTGCCGATACGTGGCGCTGAGGAGGATCAGCCGCTGGATCGGCTTGAGCCGCCACCCCCCGCGGATCAGCTCCCCGGCCAGCCATTCCAGGAGCTCGGGATGGGTGGGCCTGGCCCCCTGGGCCCCGAAGTCGCTTGGAGTGCCCACGATCCCCTGCCCGAAATGGTGCTGCCAGAGCCGGTTCACAATCACGCGGGCCAGGAGGGGGCCGGCTCCCTGGTCGACGTCCGTGATCCAGTGGGCCAGAGCGGCGCGCCGGTGGGGGGTGCGGCTTCCCTCCGGCGGCGCAGCGAGCCAGCGCCGCTCCTGAAGCCCGCCGCTTCGCATCAGGACCGGGAGAAACCCGGGAGCGGCCTCCCCTTCCTTCTTCGAGAGATCCCCGCGCTTGAGGAAATAGCTCTTCTCATAAAAATCAGGCCCCTGGGTGTTCAGCCGGACCGGGGGCAGGCCTTCCGACGAAACCAGGACGCGCACCTTCTCGGGCCGGGGCTCCTTGCGCGCGTGGGTTTCGACCTCCGCCTGGAGGCGAAGCCAGCCAGGGTCCTGGGACTTGAACCAGGCGAGGAGCGCCGCACGCTCGGACTCCGTGCGGTCTGCCACCGGGCGACTGAGCGCGCGGCGGGCCTCTGCGATCGTGATCGACCGGGCATCCCCATCGAGCCCGGCAGCGGAGTCGCCGGAGACCGAGACCCGCAGGCGTCCGATGTTGTGGCCGTTGTTGCCGTTGAAGGCCAGGGTGAGCTCCAATTCCACCCCGAGCGCATTCGTCAGCGGGGCGGCGAGGGTGAAGACGGCGGCGTGGTTGGTTCCGCACTGGGGATCGACGGCCCACCCCGTCCTGGGGTCGCCGTCGATGGCGGCCGATACCGGGAGCCCCTTCTGTTCGAAGGTCGCCCGGGCGGCGCCGAACCGGAGCTCCGTCCGCTGGGTGTTCCCGGCCGCCCCGGTGGCCCAGAGCCGGAGATCGGTAAGGTCGAAGTTCCCGTTGCCGGCCCGCCCGGGACCTCCGCGCTGCATGGAGGGATCGGCCAGCGCCTCGATCTTCACCGCGGCGAGGACTGGAATGCCGGAGGTCAGCCGGAGCGAGTACAGGTCGAAGTCCGCATTCTTGCCCGAGGCGAGGAAGGATCCATCCGCCTGGCGCCGAAACCCGGTCCCCTCCCGCGAGCGGGGCGCAACGGCGTCCAGCACCAGCCATTGGGGAAGCTCGGGAGGCTTTCCTGTGGCCTCCCATCGCGCCAGAGCCCCCGGGAGCTCCTCCCGCTCGTAGCGGGCGAGGGCTGCGGCGAGGGGCCTGCCGGCGGCCTCCCAGGCGAGCCGGGCCCGCCGCGCGGCCTCGGGGTCGGCCTCCAGCTCGTGGTCGCTTCGGACGGTGGTGGTGAAGGTGGCGACCATCCGGTAGTAATCCGCGGTGGTGACCGGGTCGTACTTGTGGTCGTGGCACCGGGCGCATCCGAGGGAGAGCCCGAGCATGGAGGTCCCGATCGTCGAGACGATGTCGTCGAGCTCGTCGTAGCGCTCCTTCTCCGCCTGGTTGGCCGTGATCTGCGTGGCATGCGTCCCGGCAGCCAGGAAGCCGGTCGCCTTCCACGCCAGCAACTCCTCCGGGGCCAGTTCATCCCCCGCGATCTGCCACTGGACGAACCGGTCGTAGGGGAGATCGGCGTTGAGGGCCTGGATCACGAAATCACGATAGTGGTAGGCGTTGGGGCGGTCGGTGTCGTGTTCGAAGCCGTGGCTCTCCCCGAACCGGGCGACATCGAGCCAATGCCGGCCCCAGCGCTCGCCATAATGGGGGCCGGCGAGGAGTTGGTCGACCTGCCGGGCGTAGGCCGCGGGGCTCGGATCCCGAACGAAGGCCTCGACCTCCCCGGGGGTGGGGGGGAGGCCGGTGAGATCGAGATACAGTCGGCGGAGAAGGCGTCGGGGGGAAGCCGGTGCGTTGGGCTGCAGGGCCTGGGCCTCCTGGCGGGAGCGGATGAAGGCATCGACCGGCGTTCGTCCCCAGGCAGCGTCGCGCGGCACCGGGGGAAGGATCGAATGGAGCGGCTGCAGGGACCAGAAGTCGCGGCGATCGCTCTCCGCGCGCGCCGGGGCGTTGTTCGTGGGCGTCGAAACGCCGCGGTGGATCGCGTCCTGTGGCACGGCGGCGTGCGCCGGCGCCGGCAGGGTGATCAACGGCAGCAGCACGAGCCAGGCGGCGCAGAGCGCTCGGACCCGGATCTTGGGGCTTTTCTGCCGTGCAGGAATCGGTTGTGTTGCCATGACGAGCGGCCCGGGCCGCGCACGAGCGAGCCCGGAGGCGGCAGGCGGGCAGACGACAGGGGGAACGATGCACCGGTTGGCGCTCCCAAGTAAATCCGGATTCACGGCGGCACGCGGGAGATCCGGGGGGAGGCCACGCGGACCGGGGTCGTGGCGGGGCTTGACCTGACGGGGACTTTTCGCGAGAGGAAGGGATGCCGATCCGCGTTTTCCGATCCCTCCTCCTGCCGGCGTGCCTGCTGGTTGCGGCCCCTGCGATGCCCGCCGCCGCCGGCCCTGTGACAACCCCGCCGCCGCCTCGGGAGGATTGGCTGCTGGCCCCGGTTGCCTCGCGCACGGAACTGACGCGGAGCCCTGACGGTTCGGAGGTCACCCTGGCCAACGGCCTGATCCGGCGTCGCATCCGGATCCAGCCCAACGGGGCGACCGTCGCCCTGGATGACCTTCGCTCGGGCCACCACTTTCTGCGCGCCGTCCGCCCGGAGGCTGAGTTGACCCTGGATGGAAAGCCCTACCGGGTCGGAGGCCTCCGGGGGCAGCCTGACCTGGCCTATCTGGCGGAGGAATGGATTCCCGGGCTGACCAACGACCCCTCGAGCTTCCAGTTCGCCGGGGTGGCGGGCGGTTTCCCCGAGGCCCCCCTTGCATGGAAGCGCGTGCGTCACGCGGCCAATCTTCCGTGGCCTCCCCCGGGAAGCCACCTCTCGGTTGCCTACCGGGGCCCGGATGTGGCGACCCGCGATGTCGTGGTCACCGTCCATCATGAGATGTACGACGGCGTGCCCGTCAGCGCAAAATGGGTCACGGTGAGCAACGGCACGCCGCGCGCGATCGTCGTGGATCGTTGCATCAGCGAGGAGTTGGCGGTGGTGGAGGCCGAGTCGGCGGTCGACACCCGTGAGCGCCACCAGTGGACCACCCCTCCGATCGACGTCCTGAGCGACTACATGTTCAAGGGGATGGATCTGGCCACCGCCGGGAAGCTCGCCTCATGGGAGCCCGACCCGGCCTTCGCCACCCAGGTGAGCTATGAGCTCCAGACCCCGTGCCTCCTGATCTGCCGACCGATGGAGGGGCCGGGCGTCCGCCTTGAGCCTGGCGCCACCTTCACGAGCCTTCGCACCTACGTGATCCTGCACGATTCCCCGGAACGGGAGCGCCGCGGGCTGGCGGTTCGCCGGGTCTGGCGCACCCTTGCTCCCTGGACCACGGAAAACCCCGTGATGATGCACGTGAGGAGCGCGAAGCCCGAGGTGTTCCGTGCCGCGGTCGACCAGTGTGCGTCGGTGGGGTTCGAGATGATCATCTACACGTTTGGGAGCGGGCTCGAGATGGAGAATCAGGATCCGGCCTACATCGCCCGGGTGAAGGCCGACGTGGACTATGCCCACAGCAAGGGGATCCAGGTGGGCGCCTACTCCCTGTTCAGCAGCCGGCGCGTGGACGATGCGAACGACGTGATCAACCCGGCGACGGGGAAGCCGGGCGGGGCGATCTTCGGCAATGCCCCCTGCCTCGGGAGCCGCTGGGGGCTGGCCTATCTCGGGAAGATCACGAACTTCCTCGCCCGGACCGGTCTCGACCTCCTGGAACATGACGGTCCCTACCCCGGCGATGTCTGCGCCTCGACCCTCCACCCGGGGCATCGGGGCAAGGAGGATTCCCAGTGGGAGCAGTGGCGGCTGAGCGTCGGGCTCTACTCCTGGTGCCGGGAGCACGGGATCTATGTGAACCAGCCCGACAGCTACTTCCTCGTGGGGGGAAACAAGACCGCCATGGGCTACAGGGAGTCCAACTGGTCCCTCCCCCGGGCGCAGCAGCTGATTCATGCCCGGCAGAACATTTTTGATGGGACCTGGACCAAGACCCCGAGCATGGGGTGGATGTTCGTCCCCCTGACGGAGTATCAGGGGGGAGGGGCGGCCGCGACCCTCGAGCCGTTGCGGGAGCACCTTCCCGACTACGAGATGCATCTTGTGAACACGCTCGGAGCCGGGGTGCAGGCCTGCTGGCGCGGCCCCCGCCTGTACGATTCCGAGGAGACGCGCCAGGTGGTGCAGCGGTGGGTCGGCTGGTTCAAGGCGCACCGCGACATCCTTGAGTCCGATATGATCCACGTCCGCCGGGCGGACGGCCAGGAGCCGGACATCTACCTTCATGTCAACCCGGCGCTGCGGGAGAAGGCCCTGGCGATCTTCTTCAACCCCCTGGGAGTGGAAGTTCACCGGACCCTGCGGCTTCCGCTCTACTACTCGGGGCTGGCGAACCGGGCGAGGCTCCGTTGGTCGGATGGAAAGGCGGCCTCCGTCAGGCTGGATCCCCGCGGGAACACGGACCTACCGGTGACGCTGCCGCCTCGGGGGTTCACCTGGTGTCTCTTCGAATAGCCTGCGTCCCCCCTGGGGCACGGTTCAGGCGGAGAGGGTTCCCCCCTGCGGCTGCGGAGGGGGCCCCTTTGATTCAGCCCCGGGGGTCCCGGTGGTGCGGGCCGGGGGTGGAACGGGCGGCCCGGGCTGGAAGAGGATTGTGAAATGGAAGGTGCTTCCGACTCCGAGCTGGCTCTCGAGCCAGATCCGGCCCCCCATGAGCTCAATGAGCTCGCGGCAGATGGCGAGCCCGAGGCCCGTGCCGCCGAACTCGCGGGTGGAGGATCCGTCGAGCTGCGTGAAGGCGTTGAACAGCTGATCCTGCTTCTCGACCGGAATCCCCATGCCTGAGTCCCGCACGGTGAACCGGACCACGATCCCCTCCCTCACCGGCGAGGCCTCCTGGGGGGCGGGGCTCGCCCCGGGGGCGTTGAGCGGGGGACTGCTGAGCAGGGCGACCTCGAGGCCGACGCTCCCGCGCTGGGTGAACTTGATTCCGTTGCCCAGCAGGTTGATCAGAATCTGGTGGAGCCGCTGCGGGTCCCCGACGAGCGAGTCGGGAACCCCGGGCTCGACCTGCAGGCGGAGCTGGAGGCCCTGCTTCTCCGCGGCGGGTGTCAGCAGCCGGAGCGTCTCCGTGAGCCGGGGCCGGAGCAGGAACGCCTGCGGAATGAGGTTGATCCTCCCCGCCTCGAGATTGGAGTAGTCGAGGATGTTGTTCACCACCCGGAGAAGGTCCTCGCTGCAGTCGCGGACCGTGGTAAGGGAATCCCGCTGTTCCTCGGTCACGCCCCCCTCGAGCAAGAGGTTCGTGAACCCGAGGATCCCGTTGATCGGGGTGCGGAGCTCGTGGCTGATGGTGGCAAGAAACTGGCTCTTTGCATGGCTCGCGGCCTGGGCCAGCTCGGTCAGGTGGCGGGCCCGGTTCACCGAGGCCTCCAGCTCGGCGTTCATCACCTGGGTGTCGCGCTGGGCCTTCTCGGCCCGCTCCTTCGAGGTCCGGAGCTGCTCCTCGGTGAGACGCCGTGCGTAGTTCTCGTTCTTGAGGGCGAGGTTCGCCTCCACCATGTCCGCGGTGCGCTCCGCCACCCGCTGCTCCAGCTCCTCGCGCGCCGCCTTGAGGCCGGCCTCCGCCTCCTTGCGGGCCACGATCATCTCGTTGAAGGCCTCGCCCAGCGACCTGAACTCGTCGTTGCCCCCGACCTCCACCCGGGCGCTCCAGTCCCCCTGCCGGATCCGCCGGGTCACCTCGACCAGGTGCAGCAGGGGACGTCCGATGCTCCGCCCGAGCACAAGGGCCACGCCGAACGCCACCGCCATGGCGGCGGTGAGCAGCCCGAGCTTCCAGGCGATGATCCGTTCGAGGGCGGCCCGCATCGAGATCTTGCCGGCCTCCAGGCGGCGGCTCTGCAGCTGGATCTCGTCGTCGAGAATGTTCTCCAGCCGCCGGCGCGTGTCCACGATGTCGGCCAGTCCCCGGCTCCGGCTTTTCTTCACCTCGATGGCATCCCGCATGAGGGAGCGCGCCCCCTGGAACAGCACCTCCACACGGCCCAGGACCTCCGCCTCCTGGGGGGCGAGACCCGTCGCCCGGTAGGCGGCCACCTCCTGCTCGAAAGCGGTGATCGAGGCCTCAAAGGCCTCGTCCTGGGCCCGGTTCTCAAAGAGAAGAAACTCCTCCATCCCCCGGACCGTCGCGGTGGCGAGCATCTGGAGGTGAAGAGCCCCGTCACGCTTGACCCGCGAGCCCGAGGCAAGGCGGTCGGCAAGGGGCTCGAGCCCGGTCCGAAGCAGGGTGTCGAGCTCCTGCATGGAATGCTGCACGGCGAGCGCCTGCTTGTGGCCCTTCTCCTCGATCTCGAGCAGGGCGCCCACCAGGGTGACGAGCTGCTGGAAGCCCTCGTCGAGCCGGGAGTCGGACATCCCGTTGTGCATCGCCCGGACCAGCTGCTGGTGGCGTCGGAGGTGGTTGCCCAGCTCGGCACTGTCGCCGGTGAGCTGCTCCAGGTGCTCGTGATTGTGATCGAGCAGGTAGCCCCGGAGCTGGGTCGTCATCTGCACGAGGCTGATCTCCATCTCGCGCACCGACATGTTCAGCGGCTCAACCCGCTCGGTGAAGTCGGTGATCGTCTCGTTGACGGCCTTGAGCTGCCGGTTGAGCACAAAGGCCAGCACCGCGAAGAGGAGCCACATGGTCCCCAGGCCGAGAGCCAGCTTGGACTTGAGGGTTAGCCGCATCGCGGGGTCAGGGGACGGGCCTCGCAACGACGCGCGCGCCGGCACGCGGGGAACAGGCCCCGCGGCACATGGGATCGCGATAGATTGTCCCGAAAAACATACATTCCGCCTAGGATTGTATCGACATGGAGCAGCGCCCCTTAACTTCCGGATTGGCCCGGGATCCTGTTGCGAAACAGCCAATTGCCTTCCGGCGGCAACACAAGTAGGTTGCCCCGGCGTGGCCAGCACCGCAACACCTGTTCCGGACACCCATCAGGAAACGTCCCCCGAGACCCGGGAGACGAAGGCACCGGTCTACCTCGTGATCGTCTGGAACGACCCCGTGAACCTGATGCAGTACGTCACCCACGTCTTCCAGCGGGTCTTCGGCTGGGACAAGCAAACGGCGGAAAAGCACATGCTCGAGGTCCACACCCAGGGACGGAGCACGGTGGCGCGGGATTCCCAGGAAAAGGCGGAGCTCTACGTCCACCAGCTCCAGGCCTACAGCCTCCACGCGACCATGGAAAAGGAGTAGCCCAGGGTGAAGCTGCTTTCCAAGACCGAGGATCAGTTCCTCTTCCAGCTCAGCGAGCTGGAGGATGTCTTCCTGCGGATGACCCTCTCGGCCTTCCCCGTGGGGGGCCAGGGGTGGCCTGGGGGCAGGGCGTCCGGCACCCCCCAGGCGGCGCCTGACGCGGCCCTTCTGGCGGAGTCGCTCGGGGAGGTCCGTCGCGACCAGGCCCGGGCGGTTGACTCCTTCCTGAAAAGCCAGCCGCCGCCGGCCGACGGCACCCCGGGACGGCTGATGCGGCTTCCGCGGGGGGATGTCGACTGGATGCTCCAGGTTCTCAACGAAGTCCGGGTCGGGAGCTGGTACGCGTTGGGCTGCCCCGAGGAGGAGGATGAGCGGAAGTATCACAACTCATCGGAGAGCGTGCCCCATGTCATCCGGTATGATTTCAGCGGATGGATGATCGCGGTCCTTCTGGCCGCGCTTGAGACCCCGTAGCCGCCGTCTCACACGAAGGAAGGAGAAGGAGCCAAGCCGTGCGCCTGCTGAACCGAGACCTATGGTTTCCCGACCCCCGGACGGCGCTTCGCGGGGAGTGCAACGGGCTCCTGGCCATTGGGGGTGATCTCTCGGTCGAGAGGCTCCTGCTGGCGTACCGGACAGGGGTGTTCCCGTGGAGCGCCGACCCGATCACCTGGTGGTCTCCCGACCCGCGGGCGATCTTTGAACGGGACGGGTTTCATCTTTCCCGGAGCCTGGCCAAGGAGCTCCGGCGCGGGGCTTTCAGCTTCACCCGGGATGAGCGATTTGAGGAGGTGATCCGGGCCTGCGCCGCGCCGGCTGAAGGCCGGACCGAGAGTTGGATTTCCCCCGAGTTCATCCGGTCGTATGTGGCGCTCCACAAGGCCGGCCATGCCCACAGCGTGGAGTGCTGGCAGGAGGGTCGCGTGGTGGGCGGGATCTACGGTGTTGCGGTGGGTGGTTTTTTTGCCGGCGAGTCGATGTTCCACCACGCCGACAACGCCTCCAAGGCAGCGCTTCACCATCTCCTGGAGCATCTGTGGAGCCGGGGGTTCGCCCTCTTCGACACCCAGGTGCTGAACCCGGCTACCGCGAAGCTGGGGGCCACGGAGATTTCCCGGGAGGAGTACCTGCGGCGCCTGAAGCAGGCGCTCCAGCTCAAGTGCGCCTTCTGAGCCGGGGATCCGTTGCGATCCTCCCCCGCCCTTCCCCTCCCCCCACGCGCGCGCGGGGAGACCGCGGTGGCCCGGCATGCGCTAGGCTGCCTTGGCGGGCCCCGTGACGGCCCGCGCCGGCAGGGGCTGCGGAGGGGCATCCAGCACCTGCCGGACGGCCTGCACGAGCTGCTCGGGCCGATACGGCTTCTGGAGAAAGTTGAACCCCTCCTGGATCCCGGTGACTTCGTTTTCCATGAAGTCGACCGAATACCCGCTCATGTAGATGATGCGGAGATCGGGATTCCCGCTCCGCAGGCGCTCGGAAAGCTCCAGCCCGGTCATCCCCTCGGGCATCACCATGTCGGTGAGAAGGAGATCGACCTTTCCCTCGTTCTGGGCCCATACCTTGAGGGCTTCCTGCCCGTGCTCGGCCATCAGGACCCGGTATCCCTGGCGGGTCAGGACAGCCTCGACGAGCATTCGCAGCCCCAGCTCATCCTCGACGACCAGCACCCGCTCGTTCCCCCCGCGGGGCTCCGGCTTTGTGATGAAGGTGGTCTCGGTGGAGGGCTTGGGCTCGCTTTCGAGGATGGGGAAGTAGACCCGGAACATGGTCCCGAGCCCGACCTGGCTGACGACGTCGATCCAGCCGTTGTGCTGGGTGACGACCCCGTACACGGTGGCAAGGCCGAGGCCGGTCCCCTGCCCGAATTCCTTGGTGGTGAAGAATGGCTCAAAAATCCGCTCCAGGGTCGCGGCGTCCATGCCACATCCGCTGTCCTGGACGCCGAGGCAGACAAACCGGCCCTGCCGGGCGTTGGGGTTCCAGCGGACCATGTCGGCCCCGACCTCCTCGAGGGTGGTTTCGATGATGAGGCTCCCCCCCTTGGGCATGGCGTCGCGCGCGTTGACCACGAGGTTGAGGATCACCTGTTCGAGCATGTTCACGTCGCCCCGGATGCGGGGGAGCTTCTCGCCATAGCGGAACTCCAGGGTGATGGTCTCGGTGATCGAGCTGCGGAGGATGCGGTTCAGGTTCTGCACCACCTTGTTGATGTCCGCCTCCCTCCACTGGGCGACCTGCTTGCGGCTGAACGTCAGGAGCTGGCGCGTCAGGGTGGCCGCGCGGTCCGCCGCGCTGGAGACGCACTTCACCGACTCGGACGAGGTCCTGGGGAGGGCGCCGTCGGCGAGGAGCAGGCTGGCGTGCCCCTGGACGACGGTCAGGATGTTGTTGAAGTCATGGGCGATGCCGGCGGCAAGCTGCCCCACGGCCTCCATCTTCTGGGACTGCCGGAGCTGGTCCTCGAGCTTCAGCCGCTCGGTGATGTCCTCGGCGACGAGCAGGATGCAGTCCCTGGCCCCGAGCTCGATCGCCTCGGCCGCCACCTGCACCTCGCGGGTCTGCCCCGCGCTGGTGAGCCAGCGGCACCGGTAGTCCCGCACCGAGCGGTGCTGGGCCACGAGTTGCACGAGCTTTGTCTTGGCGTCCCCGGAGAGCCAGAGCCGGAGATCCTCCATCGTCCGTCCATGGACCTGGTGGCTCTCGTAGCCGAGCGAGCTGAGGAAGTTCCGGTTGACGTCGATGAAGAGCCCCTCGGCCACGGTGATGATCGCGATCGCGGCGGGCGAGGCGTGGAACGCCTTGCTGAATCTCTCCTCCAGCTCCTTGAGGGCCGTTTCCGCCACCCGCCGGTCGGTGATATCCCGAAGGACGAGGGCGACGCAGACCGGGCGCCCGGTCTCGTGGTCCCTCACGAGGATGGCGTTCACCTCGGTGGAGGTCTTGCGGGAGGGTTCGGTGAAGTTCCGAAGCTCGATCTCCCCATCCCACGACCCCTGGGCAATGATCGATCGGAGGATCCCGGCCTGGAACATCCCGCGCGAGGCCTTCCCCTCGATCTGGTCGACGGAGAGGGCGAGCGGATGCTTCAGCCCCTCGATGCCGAGAAGCTTCCGGGCCGCATGGTTCATGAAGGTGATCTGCCCCTCGAGGGTGACGAGGGCGACGAAGTCGTTGGCGTTCTCGACCAGAGAGACGAGCTTCTGGCGCTCCCCCTCGGCCTGGCGGCGATCGTCGATCTCCTTGACGAGCATCTCGTTGGCGAGGGCCAGCTCGAGGGTTCGTTCACGGACGCGCTCCTCGAGCTCGAGGTGGAGTTGGCGGAGCGCCGACTCGGCCTCTGTCCGTTGCGCCACCTCGGCCATGAGGGCGTCGTTGGCCTTGGAGAGCTCCTCGGTCCGGGAGCGGACCCGTTCCTCAAATTCGGCCACCGCCCGCTGCATCCCCTCCTCCGAGGCGCGGCGCTGGCGGGACTCCTCATCCAGGCGTTGGGCGAGGGTCCGGCTTTCCCATCGCACCCGGCGAAGCTGCCAGGTAAAGAATCCCAGCCCCAGGGCCCCCCAGGCTCCGAAGACCCAGGGAAACGGGGAGGCACTCCCCCCCGACCGGCCGATGGCGGCCCCGATCCCGAGGCCCAGAAGCCCCCAGAAGACGACGAACCCTTTGGTGCCCGTACTCATGCCATATCGATGCAAAACCACCGCAATAACGGCCCGCGGATGCCCCTGAGCGCCCCCTGACCGGAGGGTCGGGAGGGCACGAGGGCAGGAGGCGGAGAGGAGAAATCGGTTGATTTCTCCTGGCGCCTAATTCCTCTTATTGGGTCGGCATTCGCCCGGGGGTTCTGTAGCGCGAGCTGTTGCCTGGCCAGAAGATAGGCCGGGGGCCGCCTGCACAGGGGGGGGTGCCTCCATTTAATACACTATGTTTTCGCATGAATTGTTCGGGGCCATGACCCCGGGTCTTGGGATCGAGGTGATCGAGTTTGCCCACGAGAACGACCGCAAACTGTATCGCGCCTGCCTGGAGGCGGTCGCCAGCTTCCGCAAAGTCCGGCCGGTCTTCCTCGAGCGGCAGCCCCGGGCGGAGCGCAACCCCTTCATCCTCGGCACCCTGAAGCGGCCCGAGCTGGCGATGATCGCCGACAACCTCATCCGCCACTGGCTGCTCGAGAAGCATGGGCCGATGCTGGGAGAGTTCCTGACCAGCCTGGGGATCGAGAACACCCGGGGCATGGTGGAGCAGCTGCCGCCCCAGGTGGAGGAGGCCCCGCTTCGCTCGGCGGTGAACCTTCTGCTCGCCAAGTATCCCGCAGAGACCGTCGCGGTCTACCTGAATGCCTTCAACCAGTTCAACCAGGCCGGGTGGTCAAACCTCGACGACCTCCTGAAAAACGACTCCCGCCTCCAGGTGGGTGCCGCGGGGCAAGGCTGACACGGCCCCCCTCCCCGCCGCGAAGGCAGGAGTGGGTCATTCACACCCCCCCCCGTGAGCCATGGGGTGTGAATAACGTGTGAACAGTTGCGAACAACTCTTGGTTGTGACAGGGCGGTGAATCCCGTTCCCTACACGGGTTGCCCGGTCGCCCTCCGCGGTCGGGTGGATTTTCAGAAGGGAATCGGAGGACGAGATTCCGAACAAAACTCTGTCAATGACTGGAACGAGGATTCACATGGGAACGGGTGCTGAGATGCGCGTTTGGGCCGAGCAGATCTACCACATTTGCCAGGCACTGCCGGTTTGCCGTGGGATGGAAACCCGCTTTTCCGACATTGCGGACGATTCCGTGCGGGACCTCTACGTGACTCTCAAGGATGTGGTGGCGCGTTTCTGCGAGCTCTGTTTCCGTGCGGCGGACCCGCGGTCGGCGGCCCCCGACCCGGAAGCCCTGACGCGGTATCTCTTCAACCACCCGGAGCGGTGCCGTGAGACCCTCGCCGCGCTGAACTTCTGGGACCGGGACCACCGGTTCTGGGCCGGGCTTTGCGCCTGACCCTCCCTGCTCTGACGCATGTCTGAAGGCAATTCCCGTTCCGAGGGATCGGATTCCCGATCGGGCCAGGGGCGACGAAAGCGTCGTTCCGACTCCCAGACCAACGCCATGTTGCCGGCGGCCGGCGACCGCCTTCCCCCGCACTCCATCGAGGCCGAGCAGGGGGTTCTGGGATGTCTTTTCCTGGCGCCGAATGAGGCGATCGGCGAATGCGTCGAGAAGCTCAAGGGGGGAGCCCAGATCTTTTACGACCTCCGCCACCAGACCCTCTACGAGCACCTGGTGGAGATGTACGAGCACAAGGACCCGATCGACCTTCTGACCGTGCCGCAGCGGCTGAAGGACAAGGGGCTCCTGGAGGCCGTCGGAGGCCTCTCCTACCTGGCCTCGCTGCCGGATGCCACCCCCTCGACGGCGAACCTTGGCTACTACCTCGAGATCGTCAAAGAGAAGCACCTCCTGAGGCGGATGCTGGGGACCTGCTCGAACGTGATCGCCCGGGTGTACGAGCATGAGGGGGAGGTGGACGGGCTGCTTGACGAGACCGAGCGGGACATCCTTCAGATCAGCGAGTCGCGGGTGGAGGCCGATTCCCGCCAGATGAAGGATCTGGTGCGCACGGCGATCAACACGATCGAGCATTACCAGCAGCGCCAGGGGATGCTGACGGGGATCGCCACCGGGTTCATGGACCTGGACAAGATGACGAGCGGTTTCCACGAGGGGGAAATGATCGTCATCGCCGCCCGTCCCAGCATGGGGAAGACCTCCCTGGCGATGAACATCGCCGAGCACGTTGCCATCGAGGAGAAGCTTCCCGTCGGGGTATTCAGCCTGGAAATGACCGCCGACTCCCTGGTGCTGCGACTCATGTGTTCCCGGGCGCGGGTCAACCTGCGGGACATTCGCGGGGGGTTCATTGCCGAGCGGGATTTTCCCCGGCTGACCGCCGCGGCCGGCAAACTTGCCTCCGCCCCGCTCTACATCGACGACACCCCCGGGCTTTCGATCCTGCAGCTCCGGGCCAAGGCGCGCCGCATGTGGCAGCAGCACGGCATCAAGCTGATTGTCATTGACTACCTCCAGCTGCTTCATTCTACTGCGCGCCGTGTTGAAAACCGTCAGCAGGAGATCGCCGACATCTCCAACGGCGTCAAAGCGTTGGCGAAGGAATTGAAAGTGCCGGTGATCGTGCTGAGTCAGCTCAACCGCGAGTTCGAGAAGGAAAAGAACCGGAAGCCGCGAATGTCCGATTTGCGGGAATCCGGGGCCATCGAGCAGGATGCCGACCTCATCGGGTTGCTCTATAAAGCGAGCACCGGCGACGAGGAAGACGGGGCGCCGAGCGTCGAAGAAGAGGCGATCCCGGTGAATCTCCTCATCGCCAAGCAGCGTAACGGCCCCACGGGGGATGTTTGCCTGGTGTTCCGTAAAGCGATCACGCGGTTTGAGAATGCGGCGAAGATCAACTCTGACGACATTCCCTCCGAATAAATCGATGAAGAAACATTGGTTGCGTCGTGCCTGGCCCGCCGGCTTGGCATGCCTTGCGTGCGGTCCCGCCGCCCGCGCGCAGGATTCCCTTCGCGCCGCCCTGGATGCCTACCCGGTCCTCGGCATCACCATCACGAACGTCGGCCCGCAGAATGCGAGCGACGCGCTGGTCCGTGCCCACATGCGGGTGCACGAGGGGGACAACTACAACATCCGGATGGTGGATGATGATGTCCAGAACCTGCTCAAGACGGGGTATTTTCTGAACGTCCAGGTGACCGAGGCCCGCCAGCCCGAGGGGGTCCGGCTCACCTACATGCTTCAGGCGAAGCCGAAGCTCACCGACATCGTTTTCAAGGGGAACAAGAAGTACACCGAGAAGCGACTGCTCAAGACGGTGACCTCCAAGATCGGCGATCCCCTCGACGAGAGGAAGCTGTTCAGCGACGCCCAGGCCATCAAGTCGAAGTACCAGAAGGCCGGCTATCCCAAGACCGAGGTCAAGTACACCACCAAGATCGAGGAGCTCAGCGGCCGCGGGAGCGTGACGTTCGAGGTCGTTGAGAGCCCCAAGGTGATCATCACCCAGGTGACTTTCGACGGCGCGTCGAAGTTCACCCAACGGAAGCTTCGCAAGCAGATCAAGACCCGGCGGCACTGGATGTTCTCGTTCATCACGGGGAGCGGCGTCCTGAAGGATGACCAGCTGGATGAGGATCGCGAGAAGCTCGCCGACTTCTACCGCAACGAGGGGTACATCGACTTTGAGCTGAAGGACATCAAGTACGACTACACCAACCCGAAACATGTGAAGCTGCACCTCGAGATCAACGAGGGACAGCAGTACAAGGTCGGTGCCGTCGCCTTCGAGGGGACGAAACTCTACACGACGAACGCCATCGCCAAGGACCTGAAGATGGACGTCGGCAAGACGTTCACCCCGAAGGGACTGAACCGCGACATCGAAATCGTCCAGGACAAGTACGGCAAGCAGGGGTATATCGACACCCGGATCGCGGCTCACAAGAGCCCGAACATCGAAACGGGCACGATGGATCTCAAGTATCACGTCGAGGAGGGGGACCAATCCTTCATCGAGAAGATCGAGATCAAGGGGAATGCGAAGACCAAGGACAAGGTCATCCGCCGGGAGCTGAGCGTCACCCCGGGCGAGGTGTTCGACATGACCGAGGTGAAGCGGAGCAAGCGCCGCCTCGAGGGGTTGAACTATTTCACCGAGCAGGGGGGTGTCGACATGACCCCCGAGCCGACCGACATCCCGAACCGCAAGAACCTCCTCGTCACGGTGGAGGAGCGCAACACGGGCAACTTCAGCATCGGGGCCGGGTTCAGCTCGATTGACAGCGTCCTTGGGTTCGTCGAGCTCAGCCAGGGCAACTTCGACATCGCGAAGCCGCCATTCTTCATGGGGGCCGGTCAGAAGTGGCGCATGAAGGCGGCGTTCGGCGCCAGCCGCCAGGACTACGAGATCACCTGGATCGAGCCCTGGTTCCTGGAGAAGAAGCTCCAACTCGGCGTCGATCTCTACCATCGCCAGCTGAACTTCGTCAGCACGGCCGACCTCTACGATGAGCGGCGCACCGGGGCACGACTTTCCCTGGCTCGCGCGCTCGGAACCGAGAACCTCATCGGCACCGTCAGCTACACCATCGAGAACGTCGGGATCGTGAACGTGGATCACGCCCGCGCTTCGCAGATCATCATCGACGAGGAGGGGAATCGGCTTGTCTCGAAAGTCGGGATGTCCCTGGCCTACGACACTCGGAACAACGTGCTCCAGCCTGAGAAGGGCCAGCGGACGGAGCTCCTCACGGAAGTGGCCGGCGGGCCCTTTGGCGGCGAGACCGACTTCTATAAGATGGAGTTCCGGACCGCCTGGTATTTCAAGGGCTTCGACGACGGCCACGTCCTCGAGATGATCGGCCGCACCGGCGTGGTCAAGGAGTATGGCGACAGCACCCGGGTGCCCCTGTTCGACCGTTGGTTCCTGGGCGGCCTCTACTCCCTCCGGGGCTACAAGTATCGTGGGGTCGGACCCCGCGACACCACCAATGAGCCGATCGGCGGTGACACCTATTGGTTCGCGAGCGCCGAGTACAGCATCCCGATCATTGAACGTCTCCGGTTTGCGATGTTCTATGACATCGGTATGGTCTACTCCTCGGCCTACGACTGGAACATCAAGAATTTCAACGATGACGTTGGCATCGGCGTGCGCCTGAACCTGCCGATCGGGCCGCTGCGGCTTGATTATGGCATTCCGATCAACGACGTCCCCGGGGTCAACAGCAGCCATGGGCGGTTCCAGTTTGGTGTTGGCTACACCCGGGAGTTCTAATCTAATTTCCTAATACTCATTGCTTATCCATGAACGTGACTTTGAAGAAACTGTTGTTCTCCGTTGCCCTGGCCACTGCCGTTGCCCTTCCGGCGGGCGCCCAGCAGAAGATTGGCACCATTGACCTGCGGCAGGTGTTTGACGGCTACTGGAAGACGAAGCAGGCGGACGCAGCCCTCAAGGACAAGGCCGGCGACCTGGATGGCGATCGCAAGAAGATGATCGACCAGTACACCAAGCTGAAGGGGGACTATAAGACGGCCCTGGAGAAGGCGAATGAGCAGGCGGTGTCGGCCGAGGAGCGTGAGAAGCGCAAGAAAGGGGCGGAGACCAAGCTGACCGAGCTGAATGACCTGGAGTCCAATATCACCCAGTTCGACCGGCAGGCCCGCACCACCCTGGACGAGCAGCAGCGCCGCATGCGGGATAACATCCTTGCGGAGATCAAGGCGGTGATCGAGACCAAGGCGCGCTCCGGAGGGTTTTCCCTGGTGCTCGATACGGCGGGTGAGACCGCCAACCGGACGCCGGAGGTGCTCTTCACCTCGGGGGAAAATGACATCACCAAGGCGGTCCTGGCCCAGCTCAACGAGACCGCCCCGGCCAACCGGGCGGTCGACAAGGACAAAGAGAAGAAGTAACCCCGGACTCACGGTTTTTTAGGATCACGCAAACCGGCCGCACGGCGGGTTTGCGTGATCTGCTTTTTGGGGGGGCAATCGGACAGGGTAACCCCGGATCCTCGTTGGCAACGAGGCCCAGGCTGGATGACCACAGAGGTCAATCTGGATCGTTATAGGGGGATGACAACCTGCCGATGTTACGGTAGTGTAACATGCTACTGATGTTCCTCCGACGTACTCTCCCGCAGGTCCTCGCGTTTGTACTGGCGGCGGTCTCCGCGCCGGCGGCGACGCTGGTTGATTACAGCTCCACCTGGTCCTATTTCATCGGCGTCTCGGAGGCCTCTGCTCCGGACCCGGGGAGTTGGCGACTGAAGGGGTTCGACGATACGGCGTGGCTCTCCGGGGCGGCACCGATCGGGTACGCCAATCCCCCCAACAGCGCCCCCGAGTTCAACATCGCGACCCAGCTTCCCACCACGCAGGCAGCAGGGTACCTCAGCGTCTTTTTCCGGAAGCCGTTCGTCGTTAACAACCCGGCCGGGGTGACACAGATCACCCTGAACGTGAACGTCGATGATGGCTACATTGCCTGGATCAACGGAACGGAGGTCGGCCGGTGGAACATGCCCGACGGGGTGATTCCCTACAACGGGAACGCCGTCACCGCGATCGAGGCGACGTTGAGCACCCTCCAGATCACGAGCTCCCCGGCGTCGCTCCTGACCCCGGGGACCAACATGCTGGCGATCCAGGTGTTCAACGCCAACACGAGCAGCAGCGACCTTTTCATGGACGCCTCCCTGGCTCTCGACATCGACGAGGTTCCCCCGACCCTGGTCGATGTCACGCCCTCCCCCGGTGCGACCGTGCAGACCTTCACGACCCTGGAGGTGGTGTTCAGCGAGAATGTCACCGGAGTGGATGCGGGGGATCTCCGGGTCAACGGGGTTGCGGCCCTTTCCATGACGCAGGTCTCGCCGTTGGACTACACCTTCCAGTTCGCGAAGCCGGCGGACGGGGTCCTGCAGGTGACGTGGAATCCGGCACATGGGATCACCGACCTGGCGGTTCCCCCGAACCCGTTCGTCGCGACGAACTGGAGCTTCAAAGTCGACTCAAAGATCTCGACCGTGCCGGTGGTGATCTCGGAGTTCCTGACCGACAACCTGACCGGGATCAAGGATGACGACGGGTCGCGTTCCGACTGGATCGAGCTCTACAACATGGGGTCGGAGCCGGCCTCACTTGGGGGGTGGTTCCTGACCGACTCGGCTGCCAACCCGACGAAATGGCGCCTTCCGGCCATCTCCCTCGGGGCGAAGAACTATCTCCTGATCTGGGCCTCGGGCAAGAACCGGACGAACACGGCGGCGGCGCT
>DMJJ01000310.1 GCA_003452185.1 Verrucomicrobiales bacterium
CGAGGCTGAAGAACTTCACATGCCGGGCGAGCGAGTCCGCGGCGAGGGCCGCGGAGGGAATCTCGATCATGGCCCCGATCTCCATCTGGTCATTGAACGGAATCCCCTCGGAGCGGAGGGCTTGCTTCACCTCCCCGACCAGGGCGTTGGCCTGGAGGAGTTCCTCGAGCCCCGAGATCATCGGATACATCATCCGGACATTCCCGTGGATGCTCGTCCTGAGGATGGCCCGGAGCTGGGCCTTGAAAATCTCGCGCTCCTGGAGGCAGAAGCGGATGGCCCGCCATCCCAGGAACGGATTCATCTCCTGCGGGATGTTGAGGTGGGTGAGGATCTTGTCGCCGCCCAGGTCAAGGGTCCGGATGATTACCGGCTCGGGGTCGAGGGCCGAGGCGACGCGGCGGTAGGAATCGAACTGCTGCTCCTCGGTGGGGGGGCGATCCTGGTTGATGAAGAGATACTCGGTTCGGAACAGTCCGACGCCGTCGGCCCCGCTGCTCTGGACCGCCTCGACATCCTCCGCGCTCTCGATGTTCGCCGCCAGGGTGATCTGGGCCCCGTCGCGGGTGACCGAGGGGAGGTCGCGGACCTCCCGGAGGCGATCCTCCAGGCTGACGTGGCGCCGCACGATCTGACCGTACTCGAAGAGCGTCTGGTCGGTGGGGTTGAGGACCACCAGCCCGTTGTAGCCGTCGAGGAGGATGTCCTGCCCGTTGCGCAGCTCCCGGCTCAGGGATTGCAGGCCGACGACCGCCGGGATGCGGAGGGATCGGGCCATGATCGCCGTGTGGGAGGTGCGGCTCCCGGCATCGGTTGCAAATCCGAGGACCTTCTTTTTGTCGAGGAGGGCGGTCTGGGACGGGGTCAGGTCGTGGCTGATGATGATGCAGGGGTCGGTGAGGTTCCCGAGCACGGAGGGCTGGCGGCGGCCGAGGAGGTTGTTCAGGATCCTGGAGGAGACATCCCGCATGTCCGCCGCGCGTTCCCGGAGGTACTCATCCTCGCTCGCGCTCAGGGTGCTGGCGTACTTTTCCGCGAACTGGTGGAAGGCCGCCTCGGCATTGATCTTTTGCTGCTGGATCCGGCGGGTGACCTCCTCGATCAAGGTCGGGTCCTCCAGCACCAGGAGGTGGGCGTCGAAGATGCTGGCATCCTTCACGCCAAGGGTGTCGGCCACCTGCCGCTGCACCTCGAGGATCTCCTTGCGGGTGTCGGCGAGCCCCTGGTCGAGGCGGGAGAGCTCCTTGTCGAGCTCCTCCTCGGCCACGTTGTATTGGGGGATCTCCTCATCCCTGGGGTCCATCAGGACGACGATCTTCCCCCGGCAGACGCCGGCGGAAACCGGAATCCCCCGGAAGACTCGCTCCGCCTTCTTCCGTGATGATGGCACGGCGGAAGGCTACCGGTGCGGGAAGGGGTTGGAAAGAGAGATCTCTGGGAGATTGACACTTGGGCAGGGGGTTCTTACGGTGCGCGGGTAAAGGCCGAGCGACATGCCCCGAGTTGACGCTTCGGGGATTTTTTATTGCTTCGGTTGACCAGCTGCTATGGCAAACACCATTTTGATCGGCGCCCAGTGGGGTGATGAAGGCAAAGGAAAGATTATCGACGTGCTCACGGAGCAGGCCGATATCGTCGTCCGCACCCAGGGGGGGAACAACGCGGGCCACACGGTGTACCTCGGCCCGAAGAAATACGTCCTCCATCTGGTCCCCTCGGGAATTCTCCGCAAGCGCAAGACCTGCGTGATCGGCAACGGCGTGGTGATCGACCCCGTGAACCTCGTCGGGGAGATCGACGGATTGGAGAAGCTGGGGATCCGCATGGGATCCAACCTCCTCATCAGCGAGACCGCCCACCTGGTGTTTCCCTATCACCGGGAGCTCGACGCCCAGCGTGAGGTGCTGAAGGGGAAGAACAAGATCGGCACCACGAAGCGGGGGATCGGGCCTGCCTACGGCGACAAGGCCGCGCGTACGGGCCTTCGGATGATCGACTTGATCAAGCCCGACCTCTTTGCCGAGAAACTCCGGGCCAAGATCCGCGAGAACAACGAGATCCTGAAGGCGTTTGGCGCCAAGCCGCTCAGCTACAAGAAGGTGCTGGAGGCCTATTCCGAGGCCGGCCGGCGGCTGCAGCCGTTCGTCTCCAACACCGTCGTCTATCTGCACCAGGCCTGCCAGGCGGGGAAGAACATCCTCTTCGAGGGGGCCCAGGGAACGTTCCTCGACATCGACCACGGGACCTACCCCTACGTCACCTCCTCGAACACCACCGCGGGGGGGGCTTGCACCGGGTCGGGGGTTCCGCCCCACCGCATGGACAGCGTCGTCGGCGTGATGAAGGCCTACACCACCCGGGTCGGGGAGGGGCCGTTCCCGACCGAGAACAACGAGTTTGCAGACTTCCTGCACAACCTCGGCCGCGAGTTTGGAGCCACGACCGGGCGCCCGCGCCGTTGCGGATGGTTTGACGCCGTCGCCACCGGGCATGCCACGATGGTGAACGGGATCGACGAGATCGCTGTGACGAATGTCGATGGCCTCGACACCCTGGACGTCATCCGGGTATGCGTCGCCTACCGCCATGGCGGCGAGCGGCTCGACTATGTCCCAGCCGACGCCAGCGTGCTTGCGGAGTGCGAGCCGGTGTATGTCGAGTTTCCGGGGTGGAAGTGCGACACCACCAAGTCGCGCCGCTGGAAGGATCTTCCTCCCAAGGCCCGGTCCTACCTCAACGCCATTGCCGAGCTCACCGGGGCCCATCTCTCCATTGTCTCCGTGGGACCGGCCCGGGAGCAGACGCTCTTCCTCTGACCGGGCGATCCCGGGCGGTGCTGGGGGGGCATGCGGCCTGCCTGCACGGAGGCCGAGGCGGCCCCCAGGCCCGGTGGACGCAATCTTCAGGGTTGAAAACCGGCAGCCCCGGGGCCACTCTCGGAGGCAGTCGCCGATCACCTGACAGAGCCCCCTCCCATGAGCGCGCGCAAGAGCATCGAGATCCTGCTCGTCGAGGACAACCCCGGGGACGTCCGGCTGGCGCGTGAGGCGTTCCGTGACGCTGCGGTCGACGGTCGGCTCACCTGGGTGACGGATGGCGATGCCGCCCTTGCCTTTCTGCGACGCGAGGGGGTTCACGCCGGGGCCTCCCGTCCGGACGTCGTGCTGCTCGACCTCAAGCTCCCCCGCAAGGATGGCCGCGAGTTCCTGGCCGAGCTGCGGGGGGATGCCGCCCTGAGGGACATTCCCGTCCTGGTGCTCACCAGTTCCTCCTCGGACGAGGACCGCCTGCGGGTGACCGAGCTGCGGGCCGACGCCTTCCTGACCAAGCCGTTCGACCTTGATGCGTTCGTGGAGATCGCCCGCTCCGTGGATCGGTTCTGCCGTTCGACCTCCCCCTCCGGCGCGCCGGGGCCGTTCCGCCATCCCTCGGCGGCCTGCGTGGGGTAAGCGATGAGCGGCCCATCCCAGCCCCCGGACCCGGCGCAGGTGGTCGAGCGTGTCCCGCTCTTTCAGCGGCTTCGCACCCGGTTTCTTCTCGTCGTCGCCCTGGCGGTGCTCCCCGTGCTGGCCCTCGACCTCTTCCTTGCCTGGGACCAGAACCGGAAGGCCCGCGCCGAGGTGGGGGCGGTGACCCAGCGCGTCACCCGCATCGCCACCATGCAGCAGAAGCAGCACATCGAGAGCGGGCGGCAGCTCCTGTCGGTGCTCGCCCAGATGGAG
>DMJJ01000417.1 GCA_003452185.1 Verrucomicrobiales bacterium
AGCGCGAGGATTACGAGCAGGCGGCGCGCGTGCGTGACCTCCTGCGCAACCTCCGGCTTCCTGGAACGCAGTAGCCCGCCGCGCAACACGCGGCTCCACAGCCCAACTTCACTTCCACACTCCGTCATTTCCATGTCACTCCAAGATCGCATCAGCCAGGAGATCAAGGCCGCCATGCTCGCCAAGGAGGTCGCACGCCTCTCAACGCTCCGGCTCCTGAAATCAGCACTCGGGTACGTCCAGATCGAAAAAAAGACCGACTCCCTCCCGGACACCGAGGTCATCGCGGTGATCCAGAGGGAGATCAAAAAGCGACGCGACTCCGCGGAGCAATACCAGGGGGCGGGCCGCGCGGAGCAGGCCGCCTTCGAACTGGCCGAGGTGGTCGTCCTGGAGGGATTCCTGCCCAAGGCCCTCTCCCCCGAGGAACTTGAGGCGATGGTCCGGGCCACGATCGCGGAGCTGGGCGCCACCTCCAAGAAGGAGATGGGGCCGGTCATCAAGGCGGTTCAGGCAAAGGCGGCCGGGAGAGCCGACGGGAAGACCGTCAGCACCCTCGTCGGCAAGCTCCTCCCATAGTCCGGCCCGGGGATCCTCCCCCTCCCCTGCTCCCGCGGGGCCAAGTCCGGCCTCACACGGCTCGGTTTGAAGCCCGGGCCGGTGTGGATCGTCTCTTCTCGGTTGCTCGATCGCTTTCCGTGAAACCCATGAACCCGAACCTCGGTCCCCGGTCCGGGCGCCCTGCCGCGCCCTCCCTGTCCACGTCCCTCGTCCCGGCCGGCCTCCTGATGCTCCTGCTCTCGACTCCGCTGCGGGGGGCGGATGAGCGCGCAGGGATGGAATTCTTCGAGAAGCATGTCCGGCCGGTGCTCGTGGAACAGTGCTACAAGTGCCACAGCTCCCAGGCGGAGAAGGGGGTCAAGGGGGGGCTGAACCTCGAGACCCGGGAGGGGCTTCTCAAGGGGGGTGAAAACGGCCCCGCGGTGGTCCCGGGGGATGTCGAGCGGAGCCTCCTGATCAAGGCGGTCCGTTACACGGACGAGAACCTGCAGATGCCCCCCAAGAACCGGAAGCTCGGATCCGAGGAGATCCAGAATCTCGAGGCCTGGGTCCGGATGGGAGCCCCCGACCCGAGGAGCTCCCAGGGGCTGGCCAAGAAGGAACCGTCGCTCGATGCAGCCCACCGGCACTGGGCTTACCAGCCGGTCCGGGAGCCCGCCCTCCCGAAGGTGAAGAACAAGTCGCAGGTGCGCACGCCGGTGGATGCCTTCCTGCTCGCCAGCCTCGAGCCCAAGGGCCTTCGGCTTTCCCCCGAAGCTGACCGTCGGACCCTGATCCGCCGGGTCTCCTTCGACCTGACCGGGCTTCCTCCCGGCGAGGCCGAGGTGGCGGCGTTTCTCGCCGACCGGTCTCCCGACGCCTACGAGAAGCTGGTGGACCGCCTGCTGGCCTCCCCCCGGTATGGCGAGCGATGGGGCCGGTACTGGCTCGACATCGCCCGCTACGCCGACACCAAGGGATACGTGTTTGAGGAGGAGCGGCGCTACCCCTATTCCTACACCTACCGCGACTACGTGATCCGGGCCTTCAACCAGGATCTCCCCTACGACCGTTTTCTTGAGGAGCAGCTCGCCGCCGACCTGCTTCCCCTGGGGGATGACAAGCGTCCCCTTGCCGCCATGGGGTTCCTGACCCTCGGGCGCCGCTTTCTCAACAACCCCCATGACATCATTGATGACCGCCTGGACGTGATCTGCCGTGGGATCATGGGGCTGACGATCGGGTGCGCCCGGTGTCACGACCACAAGTTCGATCCCATCCTCCAGACCGACTACTATCGCCTTCAGGCATTCTTCGCCAACACGGCCGCCCGGGACGATGTCCCGCTGGCCTCAGTCGAGGAGCTGGCCCTTCACCGGGAGCGGCTCGCCGAATGGGAGGGGAAGACCGCTGCCGTGCGGGCCGAGCTGAAAACCCTGGCGGCTCCGCACCGCAAGGCGATCCTCAAGGACTTCATCGACAAGTACCCGGACGACATCCGCCGAATCCTCGACAAGCCCGAAGTGGAGCGGACCCCGTTTGAGCGCCAGATGGCCTGGAAGGCGCGACAGTACATCGACCCCGCCTCGCACGAGTACCTGGCCGACGACGGGGCGGTGGCCGGGCACCTGAAGGGGGAGGAGAAGCAGCGGTGGGAGGAGCTCCATCGCCGGCTGAAGGCGTTCGATTCCCTCAAGCCACCCCCTCTCGAGGTCGCGTCCGCCATGATGGACCTTGGCGAGGAGGCTCCCAAAACCTTTCTTCTGCGGCGCGGGCTTTACGACAGTCCCCGCGAGGAGGTTCAGCCGGGGCTGCTCGAGGTGCTCTATCCCACCCCTGCAGCGGTGCGGCCTCCGGGTGCCGGAACCACACGGCGTCGGACGGCGCTCGCGGAGCTCCTAACCTCGCCCGACAATCCCCTGACCAGCCGGGTGATCGTGAACCGGGTCTGGCAGTACCATTTCGGCCGGGGGTTGGTTGGAACTCCGAGCGATTTCGGGCTCCGGGGTGACCGCCCGACCCATCCGGAGCTGCTCGACTGGCTCGC
>DMJJ01000098.1:0-332 GCA_003452185.1 Verrucomicrobiales bacterium
TTGCGGCTGTCCCCGGTGGTGGTCAGGTGACGCTCCAGGTCGGTGGCGGAGAGCTGCTGCACGCTGCCGTCCACGAGGCCCATGTTGCCGACGAACTGATGGATCTTGTCATCCCAGTGCGGCCGGTCGCTTGCCGGGACCAGGGAGGTGATCACCCCGGTGATGGCAGCGGGGCTGCAATTCTGCCCATCCTTCCCGATGACATTCCGGTCCGCCACCAGCGTCATCATCGGCTTCTGGGGGTTGGACCCGGTGCCGATGCCGTAGCTCACGGCCGAGTTCTTCAGGGCGATCAGCCCGCCGGGACGGTCGGAGAAGGTCTCCGCCGTGAT
>DMJJ01000098.1:604-900 GCA_003452185.1 Verrucomicrobiales bacterium
TCGGAGAAGGTCTCCGCCGTGATCTTCTCCGTATCGCTGGGGCACTTGAGGAGCTTGGGGGTGACGAGGTCGTTGCTCACGGTCATGAACTGGAGCCATGCCTCCTTGACCGTCATGCTCCCGCCGTCGACGACGGGGACGGTTGGCGGAAAGCGTGAATCCTTCAGCTCGGCGAAGAACGTCCAGGCCAGATTGATCTGGCGCATGTTGTTCACACAGGCGATCCGTCGGCTGCGCGCCTTGGCTTTGGCCAGCGCCGGGAGGAGCAGGGCGGCCAGGATCGCAATGATGGCGAT
>DMJJ01000098.1:1152-11157 GCA_003452185.1 Verrucomicrobiales bacterium
GCGATCACCACCAGAAGCTCGATGAGGGTGAAGGCGCTGCGCCGGGCGTGCGGGTTCCTGGGGCTCGTCATGGTGGTGTGGGGTCAGACTTTTGCGGGGACCACGTAAGGCTTCCGATAAGGCCGGGCCAGGAGCTCGTTGGCCTCCCGCGAACCCCGGAACTTTTCCGCCTTGGGATCCATCTTCAGCATCGCTCCAAGCCGGAGCTGCTCTCCCGCCTTCGCGACATGGATGCCGTTTGCGGCCAGGTGCTCGACCATCCGGCCGTAGGACTCTGCAAGGTCCTTGTCGGACCCGATCTGCTCCCGGATCGCGTCCGGGCTCCCCTCCTTGCCGAGGCGGTAGGAGACGTTCCCGGTGTGGCAGAGGGCGCTCGAGAGGTGTCCCTCCAAAATGTCGGCGTTCAGGTCCTTGGGATCCCGGCTGCGGACCGCCTTGAGGAAGTTGCCGTAGTGGTCCTCGGCCCCGTCCCATTTCTGGATCTGCTTCCCCTCGTTGTCGAAGGCGATCGCGCTGGAGTAATTCGGCACCAGGACGTGGCCCCCCTCGCAGTGGACGATCACGGCGACGCTTCCCCCCAGGAACTTGTCCATGCTGGAGTTCCAGTCCTTGTCGTTCTGCTGCGCCTGCGACCGGGGGAGCCCCCGGACCTCAAAGATCAGCGGGGCCTTGGAGTAACCGTGCCAGACGACCTGTGTGTTGGGGGTGTTGCCGTCATCGATGTAGCCAAGGCGGCCTCCGATGCTCATCACCCGGGGGGAGAGCTCATGCTCGCCGAGGAACCAGCGGGCGATGTCCATCTGGTGGATCCCCTGGTTCCCGAGGTCGCCGTTGCCGGTGTTGAAATCCCAGTGCCAGTCGTAGTGGAGCCGCTTGCGCATCAGCGGGAGCTTCAGCGCGGGCCCGCACCAGAGGTCGTAGTCGAGCCCGGCCGGGATCGGCTGGGGTCCGTCGACCTTCCCGATGCTCCGCCGGGGCTTGTAGCAGAGGCCGCGGGAGACGAGGATTTTTCCCAGGTTCCCCTTTTGAACCCACTCAACCGCCTGGCGGATGGCGAAGCTCGAGCGGCTTTGGGTGCCGGTCTGGACGATCTTCCCGTACTTGCGCGCGGCCTCGACGATTTTGCGTCCTTCCCAGACGTTGTGGGAAACGGGTTTCTCCAGGTAGACATCCTTGCCGGCCTGGATCGCCCAGATGGCAGCGAGCGCGTGCCAGTGGTTGGGGGTCGCGATGGAGACCGCATCGATGTTCTTGCTCTCGAGCAGGCGACGAAGGTCGGTGTGGGTCTCGGTGCCGGGGCGCTTCTCCGCCTCGGCCTTGAGGATCGCCTCATCGACATCGCAGAGGCCCGCGATCCGCACCCCGGGCAGCTTGCTCAGGCCGCCGAGGTGGTCCTTGCCCCGCCCGCCGAAGCCGATGACGGCAAGGCGGACATCCTCGTTGGCGCTCTTCACCTGGGACCAGCTCCGGGCGGACCAGGTCACGGCGGCGGCCCCTAGAGCCGATTTGCGGAGGAAGGAACGACGATTCAGAGAGGTCATAGTCAGGTTGGAATGGAAGGATCGACGATGAACAGGGGGTTGGTATTCGGAGTTCGTGCCTTGGCCTAGAATTGGACCGGATTCGAGTCGCTGTATTCCTTGTAATGGTCCGCCACCTTCGCCGCCTCCGTATCCCCTTCATGGATGTAGAACCGGTATCGGAACGTGATGCTCCGTCCCGCGGCGACCACAAGGTTGCCCGTTCCCTTGGGCTTCTTCTCAAAATCATGGATTCCGAACGGATTGGCTGCAAACAGGCCGTAGTCCCGGACATGCCAGTGGGTGGGATGCCGCGGGTTGTGGGGGTGGTCGAAGATGGCGATCCCGACCCGCTTTCCGTCGATGAGGCCATGGTAATCGCACCAATCCGCCTGCTTTCCCCAGGTGGCGTCATCCCGGATCCCGGTGCTCTGAAGGATGGTGCCAGGGGGTTTGCCGGCGTTGAACTTGTTCTGCTTGAGCCGCAGGGTTTCGTTCAGCCGGACCGCCATGGTCCCCTCCTTGGTGTCCCCGAGGACGAGATCCTTCTTGCCCGCGTAGAGGGTGACCTCGAAGTCGAAGATCCGCTCGTTGCCCGGGCGCGCGTAGACCCGGAACAGCCGCTCGTCGGTGCAGGTCACTCCTCCCTCGGGGTTGATCCACTCGTTGGTGGAGCGGATCCATCCGGCGAATTTGCCCGACTGGATCTCCAGGAACTTGACGTGGCGGATCTGGCCCGCCTTTGGCTCCTCGGACCAGAAGTCGATCCCGTTCACGTCGCCATGCGAGAACCAGAGCGAGCGGTGGTGCTTGTGGTCCTTCTCCTCCCCGTCGACCTCCTTCATCGGAAAGCTGCGCGTCATGGCCGTCCCGCCCGGGCCGATCAACGGATGGAAATAGACGTGTGGCGCCCCTTTGAAATGGTATTCCGTGAAGAGGGTTCCGTTGATCTCAACCTGCAGGGCCTCGTCTCCCTGGCGGATCGAGACGCCCCCCTCGGCCGCCGGGGCCGCGGGGGCCCTGAGGAGAAGTCCCGCGAGCAGGGGAAGGAGTTGCGCCGGAAGGATCAACCGCGGTGGATTCATGGGCTGAGACTAGATCGGGAACCCTCCGGGTCAATGCGAGAGTGAGCGAAGTCCCTGCCGATCTCTCGTCCGCTTGTGTGCGGATTGGCGTGACGCCTGAGCGACACTCCGTATTGTCGAGGCGTGACTCGCGGACCCCGGCCACGGCCCTGGCAGGTGCTGCGGGGAGGGTGGATTCTCCCCTCCTTGGCGGCGGCCGGGTTGTTTTTGGCCGCAGCCTCCCGCGGGGCGGGGCTCCCTCCCTCCGCCGAGAAGCATTGGGCCTTCCAGCCGATCCGCCCCCCGGCACCCCCCGAGGTGCAGCATGGTCGGTGGGCCCGCACAGCGGTGGATCGATTCGTGTTGCACGGCCTGGAATCGCGTGGACTCGAGCCCTCCCCGTCGGCGGATCGCCGTACCCTGGTCCGTCGGGCCACGTTTGACCTCCTGGGGCTCCCGCCCACCCCTGGGGAGACGGAGGCCTTTGTGTCGGACACGGCGAGCGGGGCGTGGGAGCGCCTGGTTGAGCGGCTCCTCGCCTCGCCCCACTACGGGGAGCGATGGGGGCGCCACTGGCTTGATGTGGCGCGGTATGCGGACAACAAGGGATATGTCTTCTTTGAGGAGAAGACCTACCCCTGGGCTTACACGTACCGGGATTACGTGGTCTCCGCCTTGAACCGGGATCTTCCATTCGACCGGTTCCTCCTGGAGCAGCTTGCGGCCGACCAGCTTTCCCCGGCCCCCGACCCCTCGACGCTCGCCGCCCTGGGGTTCATCACAGTCGGGGACCACCTCGTCAACAACGTTCACGACATCATCGATGACCGGATCGACGTGGTGTCGCGAGGGCTTCTGGGACTGACGGCCGGGTGCGCCCGGTGCCACGACCACAAATTCGACCCGGTGACGCAGGCCGACTATTACGGGTTGTACGGGGTGTTCCGCAGCAGCACCGAGCCGCTGGTCCCCCCGGTGCTTCGCGTCCCCCGGTTTTCGGAGGAGTACGAGCAGTTCGAGCTTGAGCTCTCCCTCCGGGAGCAGCGGCTGCGGGGGTTTGTCGCCGAGAAGCACCACGAGATTGTAGAGGGGGGAAGGCGGCGCGTGGCCGAGTATCTGGCCGCCGCGCACGCCGCGCACGGGCAGCCGTTGACGGAGAACTTCATGGTCCTGGCGGACAAGGGGGACCTCAACCCGACGGTGATTCTCCGGTGGCGGACCCTGTTGGAGCGGGACACCGACCTCCGGCACCCGGTCTGGGGACCCTGGCACGCCTGTGCCGGGCTGCTGCCCGGGACGAACTTCCAGTCCCTGGCCTCGCGGGCCCTCAGCCCCCTCCTGGCCCGTGAGGCCCGGGAGGGGGTGGGGGACCTCAACCCGCGGGTCCGGGAGGCCTTCGCCGGGTCGGCTCCTGCCTCGATGTCCGAGGTCATCGAGCGGTATGTCCGCCTGCTCCAGCGTGCTGAGTCCGGGTGGACGAACCTGATCGCCGCGAGGCACGCCTCGGGCGCTGCTCCCCCTGCGGGGCTTCCCGACCCGGCTGACGAGCAACTGCGGGCCTTCCTTTACGGACCCGAGGCCCCGCCGGACGTGCCCGGCACCATGGACTGGGGGTTCATCTCGCTCCTCCCCGACCGGGCGAGCCAGGGGATCTTCCAGTCGTTGATCACCTCGCTTGAGCAGTGGATGATGCACGGCCCGGGGGCGCCGCCGCGAGCGATGGTCCTTGGGGAGGCGGTGACGCCCTACGAGCCGAGGATTTTCCTCCGCGGCAACCCGAACCGCCCCGGTCCCCAGGTGCCTCGGCGGTTTTTTGGCGCCTTCTCGGGGGGGCGGGCCCCGTTTCAGCACGGGAGCGGCCGGCTTGAGTTGGCTGAGGCGATTGTCGACCCGGCGAACCCCCTCACCGCGCGGGTGCTCGTCAACCGGGTCTGGGCGCATCACTTCGGGGCGGGGTTGGTGGCCACTCCAAGCGACTTCGGAACGCGGAGCGATCCTCCGTCGAACCCCGGGCTGCTCGATTACCTTGCGGAGGGGTTGATCCGCCACGGCTGGTCTCTCAAGTGGCTGCACCGGGAGATCCTTCTCTCCGCCACCTACCAGCAGGCGAGCCAGGACCGGGCGGCCGGAATGGCGCGGGATCCGGAAAACCGATGGCTCTGGCGCATGAACCGCCGGCGCCACGACTTTGAAACGTTGCGGGACTCGCTCCTCGCGGTGGGGGGGCGGCTCGACCCGAGTCTGGGAGGTCCCCCGGTGGGGTTCGACGCCCCGCGCCGGACGCTATACGTCTTCCTCGACCGGATGGATCTGCCAAGCCTGTACAGCACGTTCGACTTCCCAAGCCCTTCGGCCTCCTGCCCCCAGCGGGCTGCCACGACCGTCGCCCCGCAGGCCCTGTTCCTGATGAACAATGGATTCATGGACGGCGTGGTGGAGGGGATTCTCTCGCGCCCGGAGATCCGTTCCGCCCGGGGCTCCTCGGACCGGATCGTCCGACTCTATGGGTTGCTCTATGGGAGAAACCCAACCGAGGCCGAGCAACGGGTTGGGGGGAACTACCTCGCCCGCACCGGGGAGAAGGCTGGGTGGGGCCGCTATGTGCACGGGTTGCTGATGGCGAACGAGTTTGTATTCGTCGATTGACCCGCGCGGCGCCGGGGCAGGGCAGGGCAGGGCGGGACGCCGGGTGGGGACTCGGTGCTTGAGGGGGCGGGCGGTTTCCGATTGGATCGGGGGTGGCGAGATCCTCCGACGCTTGATTCATGAACCCCTTTGAACACTCCCAAGTCCACCCGGGCGGCCTGACACGGCGCCGGATGCTGGAGCGGTGCGGCATGGGGTTGGGGATGCTGGGGCTGGCCGCGGTGCTGCGGGAGGCGGGGGAGCTGCGGGCCGAGGCAGGCGCCCTGCTTCCGATGTCGCCCCGACCCCCGCATCGCCCGGCGACTGCCACCCGCATGGTGCACCTCTTCATGAACGGGGGGCCATCGCATGTCGACACCTTCGATCCCAAGCCGGCCCTGGACCGTTACCATGGGCAGCCCCTTCCCCTGGCGAATCTCCGGACGGAGAGGAAGACCGGGGCGGCGATGCGTTCCCCCTTTTCCTTCCGGCAGTACGGCAGATCGGGGCTCCCGGTGAGCGAGATTTTCTCCCGCACCGCGGAGCATGCCGACGACCTGGCGGTCATCCGGTCGATGCAGGCCGAGGTGCCGAACCATGAGCCGTCGCTCATGCTGATGAACTGCGGGGACTCGCGGCTCCCGCGGCCAAGCATGGGCTCCTGGATCACCTACGGGCTTGGGAGCGAAAACCAGAATCTACCCGGGTTCATGGTGCTTTGCCCGGGGGGCTACCCGGTCGTCTCGACGCAGAACTGGCGGTCGGCATTCCTCCCGGGGGCGTTTCAGGGGACGTACATCGACACCCAGCACACCGATGTTCAGAGGCTCATCGCGAACATCCGGAACGGGCGAATGTCGATCGAGGAGCAGCGGGCCCAGCTCGACCTGGTCCGCCAGCTGAACGAGGCCCATTCCGGGGCCCGGGAGAACGCGGCGGCGCTCGAGGCCCGGATCGCCACCTTTGAGCTCGCCTACCGGATGCAGTCCGAGGCCTCGGATGCCTTTGACATCTCCCGTGAACCGGCCGCGATCCGGGACCTTTATGGCGCCGGGACCCATGGACGGCAGCTCCTGATCACCCGGAGGCTCCTGGAGCGGGGGGTTCGGTGCGTGCAGGTCTGGTCCGGGGCCGGGCAGCCCTGGGACAACCACGACAGCCTGGAGTCGGAGCATCGGCGGCTGGCACGCGACTGGGATCAGCCGATTGCCGCGTTCCTGACTGACCTGAAGCAGCGGGGGCTCTTCGACAGCACCCTGGTCCTCTGGGGGGGGGAGTTCGGCCGGACCCCTGCCGCGGAGCTGCCGAACCTGAGCGGCCGGGACCACAACCACTATGGGTTCTCCTGTTGGTTGGCAGGGGGTGGGGTTCGTGGGGGACAGGCCTACGGGGGGACTGACGACTTTGGCTTCCGCGCCGTGGACCGCCCGGTCCAGGTCCACGATCTCCACGCCACCCTGCTGCACCTCCTCGGGATCGACCACGAGCGGCTCACCTATCGCTATGCCGGGAGGGATTTCCGCCTCACCGACATCTCGGGCGAGGTGATCCGGGCCCTGGTTTAGCCTCCCCCAGGGCTCCGGCCCCCCCGTGGGGTCGGCAAAAACATCCCCCCAAGCCGTTGGGAACCCCCAACTTTTCAGAATCAACGCTTGCGTGGTCCGGTGGGGGTTGTAAAAAATTATCAAATTTGAGATCGCCAGAAGGGCATCTGAAACGGCGACCTAAGATTTTGTGATAATGGAAGAAACGCATCAGCATCTGGATGGCTCGACTATGAATGTGGACCCGCTGACGGGACTCCCCCGCAAGCAAGGGCTTTACGACCCTTCGTTTGAACACGACGCATGCGGTGTTGGCTTTGTCGCCAACGTCAAAGGGAAGAAGTCGCACGAGATCATCCGTCAGGGGCTCCAGATCCTGCTGAACCTGGATCACCGGGGGGCCTGCGGCTGTGAGGCCAACACCGGGGACGGGGCTGGGATTCTGATCCAGATGCCGCATGAGTTCCTCCGCAAGGCGGCCGCCGAGGCGAAGATCAAGCTGCCGGAGCCGGGGCATTTCGGCGTCGGCATGGTGTTCCTGCCGCCGGAGGCGGCGGACCGCGCCCGGTGCGAGGCGGCATTCGAGAAGATTGTGGCCGAGGAAGGCCAGTCGTTCCTGGGATGGCGCACGGTGCCGACCGACAATTCCTCCCTGGGCGAGACCGCCAAGGCCTCCCAGCCCGTGGTGCGCCAGGCCTTCATCGGCCGCGCCGCCTCGGTCAAGGAGGTGCTGGCGTTTGAGCGCAAGCTGTACGTCATCCGCAAGCGGGCGGAGAACACCATCCGCTATGCCGAGAACCGGCCGAGCGGCGGGGAGTGGTTCTACGTCTGCAGCCTCTCCTACCGCACGATCGTGTACAAGGGGATGCTCATGCCCGCCCAGGTGGACGCGTTCTTCCCCGAGCTGCGGGATCCCGAGATGACCTCGGCCCTGGCCTTGGTCCATTCCCGGTTCAGCACGAACACCTTCCCGAGCTGGGGGCGGAGCCACCCCTACCGGTTTGTCGCCCACAACGGCGAGATCAACACCCTGCGCGGGAACATCAACTGGATGCACGCCCGGCAGGCGCAGCTCCAGAGCGAGCTCTTCGGCGACGACATCAAGAAGATCCTCCCGACGATCAACACCGACGGGAGCGACTCGGCGATGTTCGACAACGTGCTCGAGCTCCTGGTCCTGGGCGGGCGCCCCCTGGCGCATGCCATGATGATGATGATCCCGGAGCCGTGGTCCAACCACGAGAGCATGAGCCCGGAGAAGAAGGCCTTCTACGAGTATCACAGCTGCCTCATGGAGCCGTGGGACGGACCGGCCTCCGTGGCCTTCACCGACGGGACCCGGATCGGGGCCTGCCTGGATCGAAACGGCCTCCGGCCCTCCCGCTACTACGTGACCAAGGATGACCTGGTGGTGATGGCCTCCGAGGTCGGCGTTCTCGACATCGCCCCCGAACGGATCCTCACCAAGGGACGCCTTCAGCCGGGCCGCATGTTCCTGATCGACACCGAGCAGGGGCGCATCATCTCCGACGAGGAGCTCAAGCAGTCCATCGTGAGCTCCCACCCCTACCGTCAATGGCTTGACCAGCATCTGATGAAGCTGGCCGACGTCGCGGATGCGCCGCACATGGCGAACCCGAGCCACGAGACGGTGCTCCAGCGCCAGCAGGCCTTCGGCTACACCTTCGAGGATCTCCGGATCGTCATGGCCCCCATGGCCCGCGACGGCGTGGAGGCGATCGGCTCGATGGGGACCGACACCCCGCTCGCCGTCCTTTCGGACCGCCCGCAGCCGCTGTTCAACTACTTCAAGCAGCTCTTTGCGCAGGTGACCAACCCGCCGATCGACTGCATCCGCGAGGAGATCATCACCGCTGTCGAGACGACCCTCGGCACCGAGCAGAACCTCCTCAGGCCGGTTCCTGAAAGCTGCCACCTCCTGGAGCTCAAGGCCCCCGTCCTGACCAACGAGGAGCTCGAGAAGCTCCGGCATATCGACCGGCCCGGGTTCAAGTCGATCACCCTGCCGATCCTTTTCAAGGCCGCCGACGGGGAGGCAGGGCTGGTCAAGGCGATGGACGACCTTGCCGCCGCGGCCTCCGCCGCGATCCGAAACGGGGTCAACATCCTGATTCTTTCCGACCGTGGCATCAGCCGTGAGCTGGCGCCCATCCCGTCGCTGCTCGCCGTCTCGGGGCTCCACCACCATCTGATCCGGGAGGGGACCCGCACCCTGGTGGGCCTGGTGCTGGAGTCGGGCGAGCCGCGCGAGGTGCATCACTTCTCCCTGCTGATCGGTTATGGCTGCGGGGCGATCAATCCGTACCTCGCGTTCGAGACCCTGGACGACATGATCCACGAGGGGATGCTCCCCGGGGTGGAGCACAAGACAGCCTGCAAGAACTTCGTGAAGGCCGCCGTGAAGGGGGTCGTGAAAGTGATCTCCAAGATGGGGATCTCGACGATCCAGAGCTACCGCGGCGCGCAGATCTTCGAGGCGGTCGGGCTCAAGAGCGCGTTCGTCAACCGCTACTTTACCTGGACCCCGAGCCGCATCGAGGGGGCGGGGCTGGATGTCATCGCCAAGGAGGTCCTCCTCCGGCATGCCCAGGCCTTCGCCCTGCGGGCTCCCAACACCCACACCCTCGACGTCGGCGGGCAGTACCAGTGGCGGGCCGACGGGGAGCTCCACCTGTTCAACCCGCAGACCGTTCACAAGCTCCAGAAGGCGGTTCGCCTCGGCGATTACAAGACCTTCAAGGAATACTCCGGTCTGGTGAACGACCAGCTCCGGCAGCACTACACCTTGCGCGGCCTGCTCGACTTCAAGCCCGGGACGGCGATCCCGATCGAGGAGGTCGAGTCGGTGGAGGAAATCCTCAAGCGGTTCAAGACCGGCGCCATGTCCTACGGCTCCATCAGCCAGGAGGCGCATGAGAGCCTGGCGATCGCGATGAACCGGATCGGCGGTCGGAGCAACACGGGCGAGGGGGGAGAGGATCCCGAGCGCTACGTCTGGAGCAACGAGCGGGGCGACTCCAAGAACAGCGCCATCAAGCAGGTTGCCTCCGGACGCTTCGGGGTGACGAGTCTCTATCTCACCAACGCCCGGGAGCTCCAGATCAAGATGGCCCAGGGGGCCAAGCCGGGCGAAGGGGGGCAGCTCCCCGGCGCCAAGGTCTATCCCTGGATCGCGAAGGTCCGCCTCTCCACGCCGGGAGTCGGGCTCATCTCGCCGCCGCCGCACCACGA
>DMJJ01000098.1:11462-29282 GCA_003452185.1 Verrucomicrobiales bacterium
ACATCTACTCGATCGAGGACCTGGCGGAGCTCATTCACGACCTGAAGAACTCGAACCGCCGCGCCCGGGTGAGCGTGAAGCTCGTCTCCGAGGTCGGCGTCGGGACCATCGCCGCAGGGGTCGCCAAGGCCCATGCCGACGTTGTCCTGATCAGCGGCTTCGACGGCGGCACCGGGGCCTCCCCGCAGACGTCGATCAAGCACGCCGGGATCCCCTGGGAGCTCGGCCTCGCGGAGGCGCACCAGACCCTGGTGTTGAACAACCTCCGGAGCCGGATCGCGGTCGAGACCGACGGGCAGCTCAAGACTGGGCGAGACGTGGTCATTGCCGCGATGCTCGGCGCCGAGGAGTTCGGCTTTGCCACCGCCCCGCTGGTCGCCCTCGGCTGCATCATGATGCGGGTCTGCCATCTGAACACCTGCCCGGTGGGGGTTGCCACCCAGGATCCCGAGCTGCGCAAGCGGTTCACGGGAGATCCCCAGCACGCGGTGAACTTCATGCGGTTCATCGCCTCCGAGGTGCGCGAGATCATGGCCCAGCTCGGGTTCCGGAAGCTGACCGACATGGTCGGCCGGACCGACCTCCTCGAGGCACGCAAGGCGGTCGAGCATTGGAAGGCCAAGGGACTCGACTTCTCGAGCATCCTGTACCGGCCGCCGGTCGGACCGGACATCGGCCGCTTCTGCCAGATGCCCCAGGACCACGGCCTCGACAAGTCGCTCGACCTCTCGGTCCTGCTCGACCGTTGCGCCCCGGCCATCGAGCGGGGCGAGAAGGTCACCATCGACGTCCCGATCCGCAACGTGAACCGGGTGGTCGGGACCATCGTTGGAAACGAGGTCACCCGGCGCCACGGGGCGGCCGGGCTTCCGGAGGACACCATCTCCCTTCGTTTCAAGGGCTCGGCCGGTCAGAGCTTTGGCGCCTTTGTGCCCAAGGGAATGACCCTCAGCCTGGAGGGGGATGCGAATGACTACTTCGGCAAGGGACTCAGCGGCGGGCGGTTGATTCTGTTCCCCCCGGCGGCGAGCACCTTCAACGCCGAGGAGAACATCATCGTCGGAAATGTCGCCTTCTACGGGGCGACCAGCGGCGAGGCCTACATCAAGGGGATGGCCGGCGAGCGGTTCTGCGTCCGAAACAGCGGCGTGAACGCGGTCGTGGAGTCCGTCGGGGATCACGGGTGCGAGTACATGACCGGCGGACGCGTGGTGGTGCTCGGGCCGACCGGCCGCAATTTCGCCGCCGGGATGTCGGGCGGCGAGGCGTACATCCTGGACGAGGCGGGGGATTTCAAGACCCGCTGCAACCTCCAGATGGTCGGGCTTGAAAAGCTCGAGGACCCGGCTGAGATCGAGGAGCTCCGGCTCATGATCGACCGGCATGCCAAGCTCACCCGCAGCCAGAAGGCCTTCAAGATCCTCGCGCTTTGGGAAGAGTATGTCCCGCGCTTCGTGAAGGTGATGCCCAAGGACTACAAGCGGATCCTCACGGCCATCAAGCGGGTCACCGCCGCGGGGCTTACCGGCGAGCAGGCCATCATGGCGGCGTTCGAGGAGAACGCACGCGACACCTCCCGGCTGGGCGGGGGTTGATGCCCTGGCCGCCCTGCATCATCGACTGAGACTGCTGAACGACTGACTTTTTCACATGGGAAAACCGACAGGATTCACCGAGTTCCTCCGCGAGCTGCCGCTCGACACGCCCGCCCTCAAGCGGATCGGGGACTACAACGAGTTTCACCTCCACATGGAGGAGCCGAAGCTCCGGAACCAGGCCGCCCGATGCATGGATTGCGGGGTGCCGTTCTGCCACACCGGGACGCTCATCAGCGGGATGGCCTCGGGGTGCCCGATCAACAACCTCATCCCGGAGTGGAACGACCTGGTCTACCGCGGCCTCTGGCGCGAGGCGCTGGATCGCCTGCACAAGACGAACAATTTCCCCGAGTTCACCGGCCGGGTCTGCCCCGCGCCGTGCGAGGGGTCGTGCGTCCTGGGGATCAGCTCCCCGCCGGTCACGATCAAGAACATCGAGTGCACCATCATCGACAAGGGATGGGAGGAGGGATGGGTGGTATCGGAACCCCCGACCCGTCGCACCGGGAAGAACGTGGCCGTGGTCGGCTCCGGGCCGGCGGGGCTCAGCGCCGCCTGCCAGCTCAACAAGGCCGGGCACACCGTCACCGTGTTTGAACGGGCGGACCGCCCCGGCGGGCTCCTGATGTACGGGATCCCCAACATGAAGCTCGACAAGAAGGAGGTCGTCCTCCGCCGGATCAGCCTCATGGAAAAGGACGGAATCCGGTTCCGCTGCGGGGTCGAGGTCGGCAAGGACCTGCCTGCCGCCCAGCTGCTGGCCGAGTTTGATGCCGTGGTGCTGACGACCGGGGCCACGAAACCCCGCGACCTGCCGATCGAAGGGCGCTCGCTCAAGGGAGTCCACTTCGCCATGGAGTTCCTTACCGCCAACACCAAGGCGGTCGTCTCCGGATCTCGGGATGGCAGCTTCATCAGCGCAGAGGGACGGGATGTGATCGTCATCGGCGGTGGCGACACCGGCACGGACTGCGTCGGCACCTCCATGCGGCACCAGTGCAAGAGCCTTGTGCAGGTGGAGATCCTCCCGAAGCCCCCGATGGAACGCGCTGCGGACAACCCCTGGCCCGAATGGCCCAAGGTCTACAAGCTCGACTACGGGCAGGAGGAGGCCAAGGCCCGGTTCGGCGAGGATCCCCGGATCTACCTCACCACGGCGAAGAATTTCATCGGCGACGAGAACGGCCACGTGAAAGGGGTGCACCTCGTCGACATCCGGTGGGAGAAGAACGACAAGGGCCAGTTCATCCCGAAGGAGCTTCCCGAGACCGAGCGGATTGCCCCGGCCCAGCTGGTGCTTCTGGCCATGGGATTCCTTGGACCGGAACAGCCCCTGCTTGAGTCGCTGGGCGTCGAGCGGGATCCCCGCTCCAACGTCAAGGCGGACCACGGGAAGTTTCAGACCTCGATCCCCAAGGTGTTCGCCGCGGGCGACTGCCGACGCGGACAGAGCCTGGTGGTCTGGGCGATCAACGAGGGACGGGGCGCCGCGCGCGAATGCGATCGGTGGCTCATGGGCGAGACCAACCTCCCTTGACCCGGACTCCGGCTCCGCGGGGGGCTTCCTCGAGGAGCCGGTTGTGATCACCCCCGGGGTTGGGCGGGTCTGGTGACCCAACACCGCTGCCCGCCCACTCGTACCCCTCCCGGGTGAGCTCCCGCTCCACGGGGGCGGTGCATGGCAGGGAAGCGGGCTTGGGCTGGGGGTGGCTCGCACTCCCTTCTCCTTCGGAACCCGGCGTCGGACGGGTGTCAACAGCGTGCAGACGATCGGTTCGTCGGCGTGCCGATCCCCTTCCTCCGCACTTCCTCCCGCACTTCAGGAAGCCTCCCCCAGTCGATGTCCGACCCCCCGCGCTAGGCTTCGGGCATATGAACAACAACCATGGAGGACGGGGAGTGATCACGGAGGAGGTCGTCGCGGTTTTCGGCGAGGCGCGCCTTCTCAAACAGGACGGGCAGATTCACCTGATCGGCGGGACGATGGCCGATCGGACGGAAGCGCTTGAGTGGATGATGCTTTTCATGCCTGAGGAGGCGGTGCGGGTTCGACGCTGACTGATGCCAAACGATGCCCCACTGCATCCCCGAGCCCTCCCCGCCTCGGATCCCTCGCAACGAGGCGAAACGAATCCCGCGCAACTTTGTCGATAGTCTGAACATTTACCTCAGATCGGGAGTCCATTGGACGACTCACTGCACATGCCGCCAAAGACCATTTTCGCCTATTGTTGTGCGGTTGGGGCCCTCCTTGGGATGGCTGGGTGTTCTGCGCGGCATTACAAGGATTCTGCGGACAAGGAGGCCTATCGGCTGATTCGGGAGAAGACGGGACGAGTCCCGAACATGGATCCCGGGTTCACCCTTCAGGTTACCAACCTGCTCGCGTTGGAGGGGCTTCCGATTCGTACGAATGCCGAGTCGTTTCTGGGAGGCAACTCCGAGGTTGAGAAGGGGGCCCGGGTCCTCTCGTTGGAGGCGGCTCTGGCGATGGGGGTGCAGAGGGGGAGGATGTATCAGACCCGTCGGGAGCAGCTCTACATTGCGGCGCTCGACCTTGGGTTGGCCCGCCATCTCTGGACGCCGATCTTCACCGCCTCCGCGCATGGCGCCTATGATGTCCGGACCTCCGAGATCCAGCTTGTGCCGGACCAGGCGAACCCCGGCAGCTTCAAGACCGTGACCAGCGACAACCTGGTGGAGACCCATCAAGTCAGCGCGGGCGGGCCGGTGGGGGTTGGGTGGCTGATTCGGGATGTCGGGCGGCTCACGACGGCGTTCACGACGGATTTCCTCCGGATCCTCAGCTCCGGTCCCGGCGCCGCCACGCATTCCTCGGTTAACGCCACCCTGACGCGGCCCCTGCTTCGGAATGCCGGCTTCCAGCAGCAGATGGAGAATCTGACGCAGGCGGAGCGGGGCCTCCTGTACGAGATCCGGGATTTTACCCGTTTTCGTAAGGACTACAGCGTCCAGATCTCCACCGCCTACTACGCCGTGCTGGGAAACCGGGACGTGGCGCGCAACAGCCATCAGAACCTGCAAAGCTCGCAGAAGAACTCCGAGCGGACGCGAGCCCTGGCGGCGGAAGGGCGGATTGCCCAGGCGGAACTGGGGCGGCTTGAGCAGCAGCAGCTCACGGTGGAGGCGGCCTGGATTAACGCCCTCCGGAATTACCGGCAGTCGCTGGACGACCTGAAGCTTCAGCTCGGCCTCCCGGTGGATGCCAATGTGGTGCTCGACGACCGGGAGCTCGAGAAGCTGCAGATCCGTCACCCCCAGGTCACCCCGGAGGAGGCGACCCAGGTGGCCATGGCCGCCCGGCTCGACTACCTCACGGCCCGGGATCAGGTGGACGACACGGGACGCCGGTCCAAGGTGGCCCGGAGCTTCCTGAAACCGCAGCTCGACCTGGTGGCGAGCACCCGCCTCAGCAGCGGGCCCGACACGGCCCGGGGATTCCCGCTCCCGGACCCAAACCGTTACAGCTGGCAGGCCGGGGTGGATGTCGATCTCCCGTTCGACCGGACGGCGGAGCGCAACGCCTACCGGTCGGCCCTGATCGCGGAGGATCGGGCGCGCCGGGACCTGGCGCTGCGGGAGGATCAGATCCGCCAGCAGGTGCGCGACGGCTGGCGCAATCTGGAGCAGGCCCGGCGGGCGTATGAGATCGCGGAGCTCGGGGTGACCATCGCCCTTCGCCGCGTGGAGGAGCAGGGGCTTCTGGCGGAGCTCGGGCGGGCGAAGGCCCAGGACCAGGTGGACGCGCAAAACGCGCTGAACGACTCCCGGAACCAGCGAACGCAGGCCCTTGTGAACCACACCATCGCGCGGCTCCAATTCTGGAACAATATGGGCATCCTGTACATCAAGGAAAACGGGCAGTGGGAGGAGGGGGGCAAGCCGGCCCCGCGCACACCATGAGCACCCCCCGTTTCATGACCGGACGGCGTTGGCTGGCGGCGGCGGCTCTTCTGCTGGTCGCCGGGGGACTCGTCTACTGGAGGCGCTCCGGGGCCAGTTCGGCGGAGAGCGGCGCTGTGTTCGCCACGCGTCGCGGGCCGCTCGAGATCACGGTCCTCGAAGGGGGCAGCCTCCAGTCCCTGGAGTCGCAGGAGATCAAGTGCGAGGTGCGCGTCGGTTACCAGGGAACCAAGATCCTCAAGATCGTCGAGGAGGGGTATCTGGTCACCGAGGAGGATGTCCGGACGAACAAGGTGCTGGTGGAGCTCGACTCCTCCGAGATCCAGAAACAGGTGGTCCAGCAGGAGATCCAGTTTGAGCAGGCGGCCGCCACCCTCACCGATGCCCAGCAGGGGTACGACATCCAGCTCAACCAGAATCTGAGCGACATCAAGGCGGCGGAACAGAAGGCCCGGTTTGCGAGGCTCGACTTTGACAAGTTCCTCGGGGCGGACGCCGCGGAGACCGTGGTGCAGGGGCTCGAGGTGGAGAAGCCCCCCTCGAGCACGCTTCCCACCTTCGCCCCCGCGGGTTCGCCCGGCTCGGCCGGTTCCCCGACCAACGCCCCGGTGGCCCCCGTCGATCCCTCGCCACGCCCCGCCCCCAAGGGGCCGGTGGTCGATTTCTCGCGCTTCGCCAAGCTTGAGGCGCTGGGTGACGGGGAGGCGAAGCAGAAACTGCGGAAGCTTCTCGACGATCACCAGGTGGCCCAGAAGGAGCTCGAGCAGGCGCGCGCCACGCTCGAGGGAACGCGCCGCCTGTTTGGCGGGGGCTACGTCACCCGTACGGATCTCCAGCGGGACGAGATCGCGTACGAGAACAGCCGGCTCAAGGTTCAAACTGCGGAGACAGCACGGGATCTCTTCCTGAAGTACGAGCTGATCAAGACCGCCGAGGAGACCCTCTCCAAGTACTCCGAGGCCCTTCGGGAGCTCGATCGGGCCCGCAAGGCGGCCGTCTCCAAGCTCGCCCAGGCCGAGGCCAAGCTCCGCTCCAGCCAGGCCCAGTACACCGTGCAGGAACGCCAAAAGAAGGAGTTCACCGAGCAGCAGGAGAAATGCGTGATCCATGCCACCAAGCCGGGCCTGGTGGTCTACGGCGGAGGGAACGACCAGTATTACTACGGCGGCGAGGAGCGGATCCGCGAGGGGGCCACCGTCCGCGAACGACAGGCGATCATCACCATCCCGGACATGACGCGAATGACGGTCAAGGTCTCCATCCACGAGAGCTACATCAAGAAGGTGAAAAAGGGTCAGCGGGTCCGGATCACGGCCGATGCCTTCCCCGACAAGCAGCTCACCGGGGAGGTGTCGAAGGTGGCTGTCCTTCCCGACTCCCAGAACCGCTGGATGAACCCCGATCTCAAGGTCTACGTCACCACCATCACCGTCGATGGCACCCAGGACTGGCTGAAGCCGGGGATGACAGCCAAGGCGGAGATCCAGGTCGACAGGCTTGCGGACGTCCTCTACGTCCCGGTGCAGGCGATCACCCCGATCGACGGCCGGCAGTATTGTTACGTCTCGGGGGGACGTTCCCCGGGCCGGCGCGAGGTGGAGATCGGGCAGTTCAACGACGAGTTCATCGAGATCCGGAAGGGCGTTTCCGAGGGGGAGCTGGTGTTGCTGAGGCAACCCCCGCAGGAGTCCGGGGAGGGTGCGGGCAAGGGGGGGCCTGCGGCTGCGGGTTCCCCCGCGGCCGGCCAGAAGGCTGCTCCCGCCGCTGCCGCGTCGGCCCCGAAATCGTAGCCCCGCCCACCGGACCCGGCACCCTGCGCGCCTCCTGATGCCTCCCTCAGCACCCATCCTCAAACTCGACGAGGTCCGGAAGACCTATCGCATGGGGCCGGTCACGGTCGAGGCCCTCCGGGGGCTCTCGCTTGAGGTGGAGGCCGGGGAGTATGTCAGCATCATGGGCCCCTCGGGTTGCGGGAAGTCGACCCTCCTGAACCTGCTCGGCTGTCTCGATCGCCCCAGCTCGGGGCGATACCTCCTGGGGGGCGAGGACATTTCCAACCTGGAGGACGACGCCCTCTCCCTGGTGAGAAGCCAGCGGTTGGGGTTCATCTTCCAGTCCTACAACCTCATCCAGCAGCTCACCGTGGTGGAGAACATCGAGGTGCCCCTGTACTACCAGGGGGTTTCGGAGGAGGAATCCCGGGCCAAGGCCGAGCGGATCGCCTCGATGGTGGGGTTGGAGCACCGGCTGGAGCACAAGCCCTTTGAGCTTTCCGGGGGGCAGCAGCAGCGTGTCGCCATCGCCCGCGCCCTGGTGAACGATCCGCTCCTCATCCTGGCCGACGAGCCCACGGGGAACCTTGACTCGAGCTCCGGGGAGGAGATTTTGCGGATGTTTGACCGGCTTCACGCGGAGGGGCGGACCCTGGTGCTGGTCACGCACGATCCCGGGGTCTCGCAGCGCGGCGGTCGCACCATCCGGCTTCGCGATGGGCGGGTGGAGAGCGACCTGAGGCACCCCAAGTCGGGATCCACGCCGGGAGGTTCGCCGTGAGCCCTGGGTCGATGCGGTTTGGGATGCGGCTCTCCCGCCTGCGGCGCACCGTGCGCCTCGGGGTCAAGAGCCTCTGGCTGCACCGCCTCCGCTCCCTGCTCACCGCCCTGGGGATCGTGTTCGGGGTCTGCTCGGTCATCGCGATGCTGGCGATCGGCGAGGGGGCGAGTTTCGAGGCCCAGGAGCAGATCAAGAACCTGGGCAGCCAGAACATCATCCTGCGGAGCATCAAGCCCCCTGAGCAGCAGAAGGTGAGCGACCGCGGGAGCCAGAGTTTCGCCCTGCAATACGGCCTCGGGTATGCCGACCTGCGCCGCATCCGGGAAACCATCCCGGGAGTGACGCTCGTCCTCCCGGCGCGCGTCATGCGGGAGTACGTCTGGAACATCTCGCGGCGGATCGACACGGAGATCGTGGGAACCGTTTCCTGGTACCCCGAGATGCGCAACCACCATGTGGCCGAGGGACGCTTCTTCACGGAGGCGGAGATGGAGTCCCGGGCCAACGTCTGCGTCATCGGGCGGGAGATGATCCCGGGGCTCTTCCCGTTGGAGTCCCCCCTGGGACGCCATGTCCGGGTCGGCTCCGACTACTATCAGGTGATCGGGGTGATGGAGCCGCGCGGGGAGCCGATCGCCCCCGAGGGGGGAAGCCAGGCGCGAAAACCGTCGCAGAACCGGATGTACATACCGCTCGAGACGGCCAAGACGCGTTACGGGGAACTCCTGGTCAAGCGGCGGAGCGGGAGCATCGAGGCCGAACGGGTGCAGTTGCACGAACTCACGATCCAGGTGGCGTCGCTGGAGCGGGTCAGGCCGGTGTCGGAGGCGATTCAGGCCCTGCTGGAGCAGAGCCACAAGAAGAAGGACTACGAGGTCGTGGTGCCGCTGGAGCTGTTGAAACGGGCCGAGCGGACGAAGCAGATCTTCAGCATCGTCCTGGGATCCATCGCAGCGATCTCCCTTCTGGTGGGAGGCATCGGGATCATGAACATCATGCTCGCAAGCGTGACGGAGCGGACCCGTGAGATCGGGATTCGGCGCGCCCTGGGGGCGCGCCGACGGGACATCATCCTCCAGTTTCTCACCGAGACCGTGATGCTCAGCGGGGCGGGGGGGATCCTCGGGGTTCTGGGGGGGGTGCTGATCCCGTTCCTCGTCTCGCGCTTCGCCGGGATGAAGACCATCATCGTTTTCTGGTCCCCGGTGCTCGCGTTCACAATCTCCGCCCTCGTGGGAGTGATCTTCGGCCTCTACCCCGCGATGCGGGCCGCGAGGATGGACCCGGTCGAGGCTCTTCGCCACGAGTAGAGCCCGTCGAAGGGGAGTGGCAGAGGGGGCCGGAGAATCAGATTTCGACCTGCATCCCGAGTTCCACGACGCGGTTTGCCGGGAGCCGGAAGAAGGCCGTGGCCTGCTGGGCGTTGCGGGACATGAATGCAAAGAGGCGCTCGCGCCAGAACGCCATCGGGGCTCCCTTGGTCGGGAGGATGGTTTCCCGCCCCAGGAAGAAGGTGGTCTCCATGGCCTTGAACTCGAGCTGCCGCTCGGCGCACTGGGCCAGGATGTGCTCCACGTTCGGCTCCTCCATGAACCCGAAGGTGGCGGTCACGGAGTAGAACCCCTCCGAATGGGGGAGCACCTCCAGGCGTCGCTCACGCGGCACGTGCGCCGCCTCCGCCGTGGCGATGTGGAGGAGGACGGTCCGCTCGTGCAGCACCTTGTTGTGCTTCAGATTGTGGAGCAGCGCCTGGGGGGTTCCGGAGGAGCTGCCGCAGAGAAACACGGCCGTCCCGCGGACCCGGACCGGGGGATTCATCTTCACATCCTCCAGGAAGAGGTCGAGGGGGATCGATCCCTGGCTCAGCTTCTCGTAGACGAGGATGCGGCCCCGCTTCCAGGTCGACATCAGGGTGTAGGCGATCGCCCCGATCATCAGCGGGAACCAGCCCCCCTCCATGAACTTCACCGCATTGCCCGCGAGGAACGCCGCCTCGACAATCACGAACAGGGTCGAGAGGGCCACGGCACGACCGAGGCTCCAGCCCCAGAGCTTGCGGGCGGCGAACCCGAAGAGCACGCTCGTGATCATCATGGTGAGGGTGACGGCGATGCCGTACGCCGCGGCGAGGGCGTCGGAGGACTTGAACCCGATCACCAGCCCGATGCAGGCCACCATGAGGGCCCAGTTCATCGGGGGGATGTAGATCTGTCCCCGCTCGGTCGACGACGTGTGCTGGATGTTGAGCCGTGGGATGTATCCGAGCTGGATCCCCTGCATCGTCAGCGAGAAGGCCCCCGAGATCAGCGCCTGCGAGGCGATGATCGCCGCGAGGGTGCTCAGTACCACCATCGGATAAAGGGCCCAGGCCGGCGCCAGGTTGTAGAAGGGGTTGCTCCGGGCCTCGGGGCGCACCAGCAGCACGGCCCCCTGTCCCAGGTAGTTCAGGATGAGCCCCGGAAACACCACCCAGAACCAGGCACGGCGGATGGGGGTCAGTCCAAAATGCCCCATGTCGGCATAGAGGGCCTCGGCACCGGTGACGGCGAGGAAGACCGATCCCAGGACCAGGAACGAGCGGAGCCCGCCGGAGGCGAGAAGGTGGAGGCCATGCCAGGGGTTGAGGGCGTTGAGGATCTCCGGAGCCTGCACGATCCCATGGATCCCAAGCGCCGCGAGGGCGACGAACCAGATCACCATCACCGGCCCGAACACCTTTCCAACCGCACCGGTCCCGACGCGCTGCACGGAGAAGAGCAGCACCAGGATGACCACCGCAATCGGAACGACGTAGGCCTGGAACGTGTTGGTCGCGACGTTCAATCCCTCAATCGCCCCAAGCACCGTGACCGCGGGGGTCAGCATGCCGTCGCCGTAGAGCAGGGCCGCCCCGAAGACTCCCAGTGCAACGAGGGGACCCCGTGCCTGGTTGACGCGTGCCCCGATCGCCAGGGCAAGAATGGCGAGGATCCCCCCTTCGCCATGGTTCTCGGCCCGCATCACGGCACCCAGGTACTTGATGCAGACGATGAGGACCAGCGACCAGAGGATGAGAGAGATGATTCCAAGGACGTTCGGGCGATCGACGGGCACCGAGTGGGGCCCGTTGAAGCACTGGCTCAGGGTGTAGAGGGGGCTCGTCCCGATGTCACCGTAGACCACACCGAGGGCTCCCAATGCCAGTCCCAACCGCGCCGGCGATCCACTCGAGTTCTGAGTCATATCAAACCATTTCCACGAACACGGGCCCATTCGTCCCAGGCTCCTCGCGCGAACGGGAGGAACCGGCAAGGCGGCTCATCGCCGCATCGCCAGGACGACCAAAGTGCTCTCGGGGAATCTGGTGCCCTGCATCGGTCCGACCGGTGCCCGGGTCCTGAGGATCGCCCTTCCAACTGCCGACGGGGTTAGCTGACGGGCTGGGCCTTGAAAGTGGCCCCGGCATGCCCCCCCGGGCCGCCGCTCGCCCCGGCCCCCGAAGGCCGATCCCCCGGTGGCGTTTGGTTCCCCCGCACCGGCTCCCCCATGATGAAGCCGGTTTAGGCTGCGTTAACTGTGGATTAGCTAATGGGTTATAAGGGGCGCTTTGTCAAATCGGTTCTGGCTCGCGAGAGGCCCTTGAGATTTCGTAAATGGTTAAAGGAAAACCGTTTGGGATAACCGTGGGGCTAATCGGGGAGGAGGTGAAAAGTCACCCTCACCGGGGTCCCCCGCGGGGGAAGAAGCCCCTTCACGGGGTAGTGGATATCGTCATCCTCGCGATCGGGGGCCGGGTTGTTGATCAAGGCCACGGGATCCCGGATCAGGGAGAGGATTGACCCCTCCTCCTCCGCAACAAACCCTCCATGATCGACCCTCGACCCCGAGTAGCTCCAGGCGGTGACCTCCAGCTTGCCGGTGAGGCTTTGGGAGTCCTTCGGTCCGAGCCCGATCAGCTCCTGGAGGGGGTGGGAGACGTGAACCCCCGCCTGGATCCAGTCGACGCGGACCTCCACCCGGCTCCCGGGGCGGAGCGGGATCGGCGCGTTGGTGGGACCCAGGTCGGGGTTGGGATGGAACCCGAGAAGGAGCGAGGCGAGATGCACATCGCGGGGGGGCACTTCCGTGCGGAGGAGGCTCTCGTGGGTCTTCCCATTGCTGTTCACAATGCCGTATTCGATCACCGGCTCCGTCAGGTTGATCTCGGCCGGGAAGGTCAGCACGTGGTCGGTCTTCCGAAACTCAATGGCACCGAGACGATAGACTCCGCCCCCCATGGACTGAACCGTCGGCTGGGGGTTCTGCTTCGTCGTGGGGAGGGCACACCCGATCGCCAGGCTTGCCAGGGCGACCCAGGTCCCGGCGATGCCACCGCGCGACGGGGTGATGGGCAACCGGAGCGATCTCATGTCCATGGGCCCGACCCTACCTGCTCCCCGGTCGCGGCACAACGCACCTCGGGTCCAGGGGTCCCCGGGGAGGTCCCCCCCTGTCCCGCGTCAGTCCCCTCCGATCCGTGAAAATCCGGGTCCCATCCGCGGTTAAACCGCCCCGGTCCCAATCCGCGGTCGGGCAGGGGCAATCATTTCCTAGTTGGCAACACCCCGGGTGACCCCCATATCTTGTGGCCCTGCTTATGGCCGACGTTAAAAAGCACACTTACGACGAGAGCAAAATCAAGACTCTCTCCTCGCTCGAGCACATCCGTCTGCGGACGGGGATGTATATCGGGCGCATCGGAAATGGAACCCACTACGACGATGGCTGTTATATCCTGGTGAAGGAGGTCATCGACAACGCGATCGATGAATACATCATGGGCTTCGGCAAGGAGGTCCAGATCAAGATCGAGGGTGAAGCGGTCGAGGTGCGCGACTTCGGTCGCGGGATCCCGCTTGGGAAGGTCATCGACTGTGTCTCCCAGATCAACACCGGCGCCAAGTACAACGACGAGGTGTTCCAGTTCAGCGTCGGGCTGAACGGGGTTGGCACCAAGGCGGTCAACGCCCTGTCGAGGGAGTTCCTGGTGCGGAGCCACCGGGCAGGGGAGTTTGTCGAGGCAACCTTCAAGCAGGGGAAGCTGAAGGGGGAGAAGAAGGGGAAGACCACGGATCCCGACGGCACCCTGATCCGGTTCGCGCCCGATCCGACGATCTTCAAGGAATCGGAGTTCCGTCATGAGTTCATCGAACGGCGGCTCCGTCACTACAGCTATCTCAACACCGGGCTGCGCCTGAACTTTAACGGCACGGTCTTCCAGTCCAGGAACGGCCTCCTGGACCTGGTGCTCGAGGATCTGAAGGCGGACAACAGCGAGCCGATCTACGCCCCGCTTCACTACACGAGCAAAACCCTCGAGTTCTGCTTCACCCACACCAACAGTCGCTACGGGGAGACCGTCTTCTCATTCGTCAACGGCCAGTATACCTCCGATGGCGGGACGCACCTGAGCGCCTTCCGTGAAGGGGTGCTCAAGGCGATCAACGAGTACTCGAAGGGCAAGTTCGAGGGGGATGATGTCCGGGAGTGCATGGTGGGGGCCGTGGCCATCCGGCTGAAGGACCCGGTGTTTGAATCCCAGACGAAGAACAAGCTCGGGAACACCGAGATCCGCACCGAGCTCGTGAACCAGGTGCGCGAGGAGCTGCTGCATTTCTTCAATCGCAACAAGGGGATCGCCGAGCAGATCATCGCCAAGGCCTCCGATACCCAGCAGCTTCGCAAGGAGCTTCAGGAGGTGAAGAAGCTGGCACGCGAGCGGGCCAAGGCCATCACCCTCCGGATCCCGCAGCTCAAGGACTGCAAGGTTCACTACGACAAGGCCAAGGGGAAGGGGAAGGGCTCCATGGTGTTCCTGACCGAGGGGCAGTCGGCGGCCGGGTCGATCGTGAGCTGTCGGGATGTCAACACCCAGGCGATCTTCGTTCTCAAGGGAAAGCCGCTCAACGTCTGGGACCTCAAGCGGGACATCGTCTACAAGAACGACGAGATGTACAACCTGATGCGAAGCCTCGACGTGGAGGACACCATCGAGAACCTCCGGTATGAAAAGGTGATCCTGGCCACCGACGCCGACGTGGACGGGCTGCACATCCGGAACCTCCTCATCACCTATTTCTTCAAGTTCTTCGAGCCCCTCATCCATGACGGGCATCTCCATGTCCTGGAGACGCCGCTCTTCCGCGTCCGGAACAAGGACCGCACGGTCTACTGCTACAGCGAGGCCGAGCGGGACCAGGCCGCGGCCGGGATGGGAAAATCGGCGGAGATCACACGATTCAAGGGGCTGGGGGAAATCTCCCCCGCCGAGTTCAAGCAGTTCATCGGAAAAGAGATGAGGCTGAGCCGCGTGGAGCACGCCCCGAAAACCGACGCCTCCAGCATCCTCGGGTTCTACATGGGGAAGAACACTCCCGAGCGCAAGGACTACATCATGGAAAACCTGGTGGTCCCGGTGGAGGATTGACCCCTCCCCGGACGGCTGCCTGTTGAGAACCGACCCTGACTTTCTGATCCCGACACCACATGAGCGACGACCCGATGAATGGAAAGAAGCCCGCGGGAACCCCCGGGGAGCCTGAGAAGCCGCAGGAAATCGTGGCCGAGGAGGCCGCAGCGCAGGTGCTCGAGCACCGGCCGTTCGAGCCGGGGAAGATCGAGCTCGATTTCCACCGGCGTGTGGACACCAGCTTCCTGCAATACGCCTCGTATGTCATCCGGGACCGGGCGATCCCCAACCTCTGCGACGGGCTCAAGCCGGTGCAGCGCCGGATCCTCTGGTCGCTGCACGAGAAGGATGACGGCCGCTTCATCAAGGTCGCGACCATCTCCGGCCACTGCGCCCAGTACCATCCCCACGGCGAGGCCGCGATCGGCGACGCCCTGGTGGTGCTCACCAACAAACGCTACCTCATCGAGGGGCAGGGGAACTTCGGCAACATCTACACCGGCGACCCCGCCGCAGCCCCCCGGTACATCGAGTGCCGTCTCACCGAGCTCGCGCGCAACGAGATCTTCAACGACGAGCTCACCGAGTTCGTCCCAAGCTACGACGGGCGCAACAAGGAGCCCGTTGGCCTCCCCTCCAAGCTTCCTCTCCTGCTGATGCTCGGCGCCGAGGGAATCGCCGTCGGCCTGTCGTGCAAGATTCTTCAGCACAACTTCGTGGAGCTCATCCAGGCGCAGATCGCGATCCTCAAGAAGGAGTCGTTCAAGGTCCTGCCCGACTTTTTCACCGGCGGCCTCATGGACGCCCGCGACTACCGGGACGGGACCGGCACCATCAAGGTCCGGGCCAAGATCAAGGAGAAGGACGAGGCCACGGTCGTCATCAAGGAGATTCCCCCGGGGACCACGACCGACTCCCTGATCGGATCGATCGAGGACGCCGCCCGCAAGGGGAAGATCAAGGTCAAGTCGATCAACGACTTCACCTCCGAGGACGTGGAGATCGAGATCAAGGCCCCCGCCGGCGTGAGCGCCGAGAAGCTGATCGACGCCCTCTACGCCTTCACCGACTGCGAGGTCTCGATCAGCAGCCGGATCATCGTCATCAAGAACAACCGGCCGGTCGAAATGACCGTGTCCGATGTGCTTCGCGAGAACACGGCCCAGCTCCTCGACACCCTGAAGCGGGAGCTCGAGCTCAAGGAGAAGAAGCTGCTCCAGGAGATGCATGTCCGGACCCTCGTCCGGATCTTCGTCGAGAACCGCATCTACAAGAAGATCGAGCAATGCCGCACCTCCGAGGCGATCACCGAGGCGATCGAGGAGGGGTTCCGTCCCCACCGCAAGGAGCTGCTCCGGGACCTCACCCCGGAGGACATCGCCATGCTGCTCGATGTGCGGATCCGGCGGATCTCGCTCTTCGACATCAACAAGCACCGCGAGGAGATGGACCGGGTGAAGGGGGAGCTGGCTGAAACCCAGAAGCACCTGAAAAACGTCAGCCGTTACGCGATCGGCCACCTCCAGGGGCTGATCGAGAAGTACGGGGCCCTCTATCCTCGGCTCACCAAGTCGAGCCGCCACGACGAGATCGACGCCCGCGAGGTGGCCTTCAAGGCCTTCAAGGTGGCGTACGACCGGGAGTCGGGCTACATCGGCTACAAGGTCTCGGGGGACGAGTTCAAGACCGAGTGCACCAAGTTCGACAAGCTGCTCCTCCTCTTCAAGGATGGCCACTACAAGGTGATCGAGCTTCAGGAAAAGCTCTTCGTCGGCCCCGACCTGTACTTTGCCGCCGTACCCGAGCGCGACCGGGTGATGACCCTTGTGTACTCGGACCGTGAGGCGACCTACATCAAGCGATTCACCTTCGGGGGGACGATCCTGAACAAGGAGTACTTTTGCGTCCCTCCCAAGTCGAAGATCCTCTTCTTTGAGCCGGACACGCCCGAGACCCTCTACATCAAGTACAAGCCGGCACCCCACCAGAAGATCCACCAGCAGACCTGCGCCCCCAAGGAGATCGAGGTCAAGGGACCCAAGACCCTTGGTCGACAGCTCACGATCAAGGACGTCGGGTCGATTGGCAGCCGTCCGCCCCGGGGATGGGATGCGGAGGCGGCGACCCCCAAGCTTCAATTCCTGTGACCCCGGGGAGAGTGTGATGGAGCTGCGATGGGTCCTTCTGGCCGGCCTCCTCCCCGGCGCTGTCGCGGGGGCGGTGCCGGGGGGCGACGGCGACCCGCTTATCCCGCTCACCCCGGGACAGCGGATGCGGCGGGAGCACCTGGAGACCACCCACCGGGAGGTCGAGCTGATCCGGAAAACCCGTGTTCCGCTTCCCGAACCCGCCGGGGGTCTCCATGACTACCGGTGCATTTTCCACGCCCACGCCCAGGACTCCTACCACACCGCCGGGACCCTTCCTGAGATGCTCGCCGACGCCAGAAAGGCCGGCGTGCAGGCCGTGTTCCTCGGGAGCCACTACCGTCCCCCGGTCGACTTCATGGCCTCCTGGCGCGGGCTTCACGACGGGGTGCTGTTCGTCCCAGGGTCCGAGGTCCGGGGCTTCCTGATCCATCCCATGGAGTCGATGATCCCGAAGATGGAGGCCCCCGTGCCGGAGTTCCTCTCGGCGGTGAACGCCGGGGGCGGGCTTGCCTTCCTCTCGCACGTGGAGGAGCGACCCGATCACCCGATGGAGGGCCTGGCGGGACTCGAGATTTACAACCGTCACTACGACGCGAAGCGGGACATGGCGGGATTGATCTCCATGGCGATGAGCCTTACCGGCCCCCGGGAGCTGCTCGAGCTCCAGGACCTGGTCCGGCTCTATCCGGACGAGATCCTGGCCGCCCAGGTGCAGAGGGACGAGATCTACCTCGACAAGTGGGATCGCGAGACGGCGGCCGGCCGACGGCTCACGGGCGTGGCCGCCAACGATTGCCATCACAACCAGGTGTTTGTGATGCGCATGGTCAGCACAAACGAGGTGGGGGTGGGAACCTCGGTGGACAAGGAAAAGGATCTGAAGCGGGTGAACGCCTCCCTTCGCCCCGGGATCCTTGAGTTGGTCAAGGGGCACAACCCGGGCGACCTGCTCGCCAGCGTCGACCTCGACCCCTATTACCGCTCCTTCCGGGATTCAAGCACCCACCTGCTGGCCGATGAACTGACCGAGGCCTCGCTTCGCCAGGCCCTGCGGGACGGGAGGGCCTACGTGAGCCACGACTGGATGTGCGACCCGACTGGATTCTCCTTCGGCACGGCAGACGGCTCGGGACCCTCCCAGGGGGGGAGCGGGGCGTTCCGGGCCGGG
>DMJJ01000082.1 GCA_003452185.1 Verrucomicrobiales bacterium
TTCGCCTTGAGCACCAACAGCATCCCCCCCCTCCCCCCTCCCGCCTCCGAAACCCGCCCCTTGCTCCCGGACGTTCGCCACAAATTCCCGGCAACTGACCCCAAGCCCATTTTGCGATCGGCCCGGTCCGGTTTAGGTTGGGCGCGTTACCCAAATCACTCTAACGACGCACCAACCATGAAACGAATTGCCAGCTCAGGGGCGAAGCCCCCCGCAGCCTTCCTCTCCACGATCGCCCTCACCCTCCTTGGGACGATCCTGAGCCTGACCCCCACGAACGTCGGCGCCCAGGGATGCGTCGCCTCGCGCGGATCCGGCTCCACCAGCTGCGCCATGCCAGGGCACATGGGGGACGCCATGACGACCCCGTCGGGATGGGAAGCCACGGTCGGCTACCGCTGGCTGAACTCGGATCGCCACTTCATCGGCGACCGGGAGCAGACCCAGCGACAGGCCGAGGGGAGCCAGGTCATCAATGACTCCCACTTCACCGACATCGGCATCACCTACCACATCAACCCCCGGTTCAGCCTCTCGGCCGCCCTTCCGTTTGTGATCAATGACCGCTCGCAGGTCGTCCGATCCAACGACGTGGCCCGCACGATCCTCGGCCGGTTCGCCACCCAGTCGGCCGGCATCGGTGATGTGCGCCTCGAGGCGAACGCGTGGATCCTCGATCCCGCGACGCACATGAAGGGGAACATCAACCTTGGCCTCGGCCTCCTGATCCCGACCGGCCAGAAGGATGCCCGCGACACCTTCCAAGTCTACAGCGCCGCAGCCCATCAGGTCGTGGCGGCGGACCGCACCGTCGACCAGTCGATCCAGCCCGGTGGCGGCGGCTGGGGCGTCATCCTCGACCTCTACGCCTACCAGGAAATCCTGCCGCGGCTGAATGCCTACGTGAACGCCTCCTACACGATTACGCCCGAGGAGATGAACGGGGTCCCGACCTACCGCTCGAACCCGTTCGAGGCGATCATGTCCGTGGGCGACAGCTACATGGGGCGCGCCGGCTTCGACTACGTTCTCTGGCCGAAACACAACCTGACGCTGAGCCTCGGCGGCCGGATCGACGGTGTGCCGGTGTATGATGTCATCGGGGGGAGCAACGGGTTCCGCCGCCCGGGTTACTCGATCTCGATCGAGCCGGGCGTCTCGGTCTCGGTCAACAGCTGGTCCTTCAACCTCTCGACCCCCGTGGCGGTCTATCGCAACCGGGAAACCAGCGTGCCCGACATGCAGCAGCAAGCGGCGACCGGCACCCCGCAGCATGGCGATGCCGCCTTCACCGACTTCTCGGTGCTCTTCAGCGTCCGCAAGAGCTTCTGATCATCCTCCATGGCCGCGGGTCTGGGGCAACGGGCCCCGCCCGCGCGCCAGCGGGGAAAAGAATTCTCACTGACCGCGCCGCGCCCGGGACCTCCCCCGGGCGCGGTCGTTTTTTCCATCCCTCCCCCCTCGCCGGGCGGCCCCCAGAATTACAGAGATGTAATGCATCCTCGGGCCTGGGTTCTGCGTCTTCTCAACAGGAACGACGCCATGAATGCACTGACTCTCAAAATCGACTGGAACAATCGCGACACGGCAGGCGGGGCCCCGATTCCGATCCGTGTCACCACACCAGACCACTGGGCCCAGGCCGCCCCTACCCCGCATCTCTGCCCGGCCTGCGGCGCCCCCGTCTACAACAGGCGCCACCCCCATTGCGGCGTCTGCGAGGCGCCGCTTCCCGCCGAGTGTCGGTTCACCTCCCAGGAGGCCCGGCACATCTCCCTGCTCATGCATTGCGAGCGCCGGCGGCACAAGGAGTGGATCCGCCGGATCGCAGGCTAACACCCCACCCTGGGACCGCGGTTGTCCAACACCCCCTGCTGGAATCGTCCCATGGCAGCACGACAACCCCTTCTTCTCCCGGACCCCCGGCCGCTGGTGGAGCGGCTCGGGATCCCCTTTTTCCAAAATCTTCCCGACTCCCCCGGCGTCTACCTCATGCACGCGGCCGACGGCGGGGTGCTGTACGTCGGCAAGGCCAGGAGCCTGCGCCAGCGCCTGCGCTCCTACCGGGTGGCGAACCCCGATCGAATGCCCCGCCGGCACCTGCGACTGCTTCGGGCGGTCGAACGGATCGAGCTTCAGCTCTGTGCCGACGAGCAATCCGCCCTCCGGGAGGAGGCCCGGCTGTTGCTTGCCCTCCGGCCCCGGTTCAACCGGGCGGGAACCTGGAGGCCGGAGCCCTCCTACGTGGCGTGGCGTGCCGCGCCGGGCGTCCTGGAACTCGGGGTGATCACGGATCCTGTTCCCGCCGGCTGGACACGTCGGGAGCGACCGGGCGGAGGGCGACGCCTCGCCAGCCTCCTGGCCCGTCTCCTCTGGCTGGGGCTGAATCCGGAGGCGGGGGTCGACCGGATGCCCGAAGGGTGGTTCCACGGCCCGCCCCTCCCACGCCTTCGGCTCCGCACCTCGCCCGGACAACCCATCGGCGCCGACGATGGGGCCCGCTGGCTGGATCGTCTCCTGCAAGGGGAGGTGGATGCCTTTAGCGGGTGGATCCGGGAAGGCCGCCGCCGCCACACCCACCCTTTTGAGATGGCGGTGGTGGAGGAGTGGCTCCAGGCCTTGATCGATTTCTTCCCCGGACCCCGCCCGGCTGCTACGGTGCCGCCATGAAGCCGCTAACCGAACTGGTGGAGGAACTTCGCCGGGAGCTGTCGATCGCGCTCGCAGGTGAGGCCGGGCGATCTGCGGATGGCGTGCCGCTGACGTTGCGCAAGGCGACCCTCACCCTCCAGATCGCCATGGCCGAAAAGCCACCCCATCCGGGCGGGAGCCGACTCCTCGCCACCCTGATCGATCGCACCCCCGTGGAGAACGGGGCGACCCACCCCCTGCAGACCCTCACTCTGGAGTATCAGGTCGGGTCGGGCGGACTGCCCGAGCCAGCGACCCCTCCCGCGATCGCCCAAGGCGCCCGCGGGCAGGCGACCCCGGAGCAGCTGCTCCAGGAGCTCCGTCGGGTGCTGGGAGAGCCGGGATTCGACAGTGCGGCCCGTGCCACCGTCCTGTGCGAAACCTTGGAGGGCCGTCCTCGCCAGGAGGTGGAGCCAATCCTCGCCTCGCTCGACGGAAAGCCAGGCGGGCCCGAAGCCCCCGA
>DMJJ01000048.1 GCA_003452185.1 Verrucomicrobiales bacterium
GGGAGACCCGACGCTTCTCAACCTCCCGATCCTGAAATGCTGGCCTCTGGACGGGGGGCGGTTCGTCACCCTCCCCTGCGTCGTCACACGCGACCCCGATACGGGGGAACGCAATGTCGGGATGTACCGCGTCCAGGTCTACGACTCCCGGACCACCGGGATGCACTGGCAGCTCCAGAAAGTGGCCGCCCGCCACGGACGACGCTACTACGAGACGGGCCAGCGGATGCCGGTCGCCATCTTCCTCGGGGGCGACCCGATGTACCCGTTCGCCGCCACCGCCCCCTTGCCCGACGGCCTGGATGAGTTTCTCCTCGCAGGCTACCTCCGTCGGAAGTCGGTGGAGCTCGTGAAGTGCGAGACCTCCGATCTCGAAGTCCCCGCAAATGCCGATTTCGTCATCGAAGGGTACATCGACCCGACGGAGCCGCTCCGGATGGAAGGGCCTTTTGGCGACCACACCGGATACTACACCCTCCCCGAGCCCTACCCCGTCCTCCACGTCACCTGTGTCACGCACCGCCGGGACGCCGTCTACCCGGCCACCATCGTCGGCATCCCCCCGATGGAGGACTTCTACATCGGCGCCGCCTCGGTGAAGCTCTTCCTGCCGGTTTTTCGGATGAACTTTCCCGAGATCATCGACATCGCCCTTCCGGCCGAGGGGGTCTTCCACAACCTCGTGTTTGTCAGCATCCGGAAAACCTACCCGATGCAGGCCTACAAAATCATGCATGGCCTCTGGGGCATGGGACAGATGATGTTCACGAAATACATCGTCGTGGTGGATGAGGGGGTCGATGTCCACAACACCAGCGAGGTCCTCTTCCACCTCTGCGCCAACACCGATCCGGGCCGGGACAGCCTCTTCTCGAAAGGCCCGGCGGATGTCCTGGATCACGCCACGAGCGAGATGGCCGTCGGGTCGAAGCTCGGGATCGATGCGACGAAGAAGCTTCCCGGCGAAGGGTTCCACCGCGCCTGGCCCCCGATCATCCGGATGGATCCCGCGATCAAGTCCCGGATCGATTCCCTGCGGCCGCGGTAGCCCCTCCCCCAGGCCTCCTTCCCCGGCCTCAGGGGGAGCGGGGCTTCGGCGGCGCGGCCACCGCGTCGAGGTAGGCGATCAGGTCCGCGACATCCTGAGGCTTCAAGGCCTGCTCGAACCCTTCTGGCATGAGCGAGAGGCGGGTGCTCCGAAGCGTCTCCAGGTCTTGCCGGAGGAGCGTTTCCCGGGCTCCCGCCGCGGTGGCGAGGGTCACGCTGTTGGCGGTCTCCCCGACGAGCATCCCGGTGATCTCATCCCCGTTGCGGCCCCGGGCCACATAGGTCCTGTAGCGGTCTTCCACCGCGCGATTGGGATCGAGGAGTGCCACGAGAACGCGTTCTGGCGAACGGTCCACCAGGGAGGCGAGGTCCGGGGCGGCCCCCTCCCCCTCGTTGTTGAGCCGATGGCAGGTGGCGCAGTGCTGCTGGAAGAGCGCGGCACCGTGGGGAGCCTTTCCCGTGGCGGTGGTGACACCGGGAAGGTAGGCCGCCACCAGCGCCTGCCGATCCGCCCGCACCCCCTGCTGGAGGACCCGTGCGGCCCGGGCCTGGATCTCCCGGTTCGGGTGGGTGAGGAGCCTCTGGCGGAAGGCGACGCCGATGTCCGCCGGCGACGGATCGCCAGCCTGAATCCGATCGAGCAAAACCGAAACCCACGCATCCCGACGCAACAGCAGATCAAACACCCGCCCCCGGGTCCCGGGGAGCAGCCGATCCCACCGCTCCAGGATCGCGCCCGCCACCCCCGCCCCGTTCAGCTCGGAGAGACGACCCAGCCCGGCCGCCTGCAACGGCTGGGGTGCCTGGGGCTCCAGCACCGAGGCGAGCAGCCGGGTATCCTCCACCTCCCCGGCCGGATCCCGTCCCAGGAGCCAGGCCGCGGCCACCCGCCCCTCGATCGGTTCGGTCGTGTCGGGGAGGATCCTTCGCGCAGGTGCAAGCATCCCAGGGAGGGCAGCCCCGACGCCCGTCGCGGGATCGATCGGCCGCCCCCCCTGCGCCAACTCCTGGAGCAGCCGTGAGAAGGCCCTGACCTGCCAGGGGCGGAATCCCCGGCCCGCATCGCGAACGGGCTTGGCGAGGGTTGTCACCAGACGCCGGGTCGCGGAACTCTCCCCGCGACCGGCAACCATCGCGGAGAGCAGCCCGACGTACTCGCCGATCGGGTCGAGGTCGGAGCCCGAGTCAAGCAGCCGGTCGAGGATCGCCCCCGGCATGCGGGCGGAGGCGCTGGCGATCGCCACCCCGAGCTCGCGCTCCCCAGAGGCCCCTAGGGCCAGGCGGGCCAGGGCCGCAGCCGCACGGGGGTCCTCCCACTCCCCAAGGGAGAGGGCCGCCTGGAACCGCACCCTCAATTCCCGATCATTCACCCGCTCGAGGATCGCCGACGCAAGGCCCGAGGGAAGATGTGTCCCGTGCTGGTGGAGTTGCGGCTCGCAAAGCCGGACCCCCTGCTCGCGAACGCCGGGATGGGAATCGGCCAGGGCGCCCGCGAGATCCTCGGCCCCCAGGAGACCCAGGCCATCCAGGGTGCAGAGCGCGCTGATCCTCGCCTTTGGGTTCCCGGAGGTCCGGGCCACCCGCCGCAACGCTCCTTCCGCCCCGGTGCGGCGATCCGAGACCACCTTCCGCTGCACGGTGTCGCGCTGCCACCCGTTCGGGCTGTCGATCGCCCCCCCGAGGTCGGCATCCGAGAGCCGGTCGAGCCGCGGCGTCGGACGGAGCCGCGCCCCCTTGGGAGAAATCCGGTAGATGCGCCCCAGATTCTCCCCCGCACGAAGGTTCACCCGCGATTTCACGTCCTCCAGGATCCATTCCGGGTGCTCGATGTACTGTCGATACATGTCAGGGACGTACAGGGCGCCGTCGGGCCCGACCTTGAGCCCCGTCGGACGGGTCCACGGGTCGCTGGAAGCAAAAAATTCCCTCCGAACCTCGGGACGCCACCGGGTGCTGGTAAACGAGACGCCGTCGGGCCGCAGCACCTCGCAGCGGATCGCGTTGAACACCGGCTCGCTGATGAACACGGCGTTCTCGAACTCCTCGCCGAAGAGCCGATCCCGATACGGGGTCGGGCTGTTGGCCGAAGTCACGCTGCCGGGGCTGCCAACATCATTCATCCGCTGCTGCTTCCTTCCGATGGAGAGAACCCGCCCGGCATCAGGATAGGTGGCGGTCTCCCGGCTGATCCGTTCCACGGGAAGCCGCGGGTTCCGCTTCAGGTAGTGGTCCGGAACCCAGTAGTGCCAAAGCCAGATCGGGTTGGCGTTTCCAAACCAGTTCCCCCAGTCGTCCCGACGCCGGCCAAACTGGGTGTGCCCCGCCACCGCCTCGAAAACCCCGTCGTCAGGACGCAGCCGAAAGTCCCGGCCACGGATGTTCACCTCGGGCCCCACCCCATCCCCGCCTCGACGGATCACCCCGCCGCTGTCCCCGTTGGCGCCGTACAGCCAGTTATCCAGCCCGTAGTCGAATCCGTTGAACCGGTGCTGCTGGTTCCCTTCCACGAACCCGGAGAAGAGGGTCACCACCTTGTCCGCACGACCATCCCCGTCGGTGTCTTCCGCGTACAAAAGCCCGGGGGCCGCGCTGATCAGCACCCCCTTGTGCCAGGGAAGGATTCCGTTCGGGAAGTTGACGTGGTCCAGGAAGACCGTCGACCGGTCATACCGGCCATCGCCGTCCGTATCCTCCAGGAAGCGGACCGTGCCCCCGGGCTGGCCGTGCCCGTCCAGGCCAAGCGGGTAGTCGTGCATCTCCACCACCCAGAGGCGGCCATCCTCCCCCCAGTCGAGGGCGACCGGATCCCGGACCAGCGGCTCCTGTGCCACCAGGTCCACGGTGAACCCGTCGGGCACCTGGATCCGGGAGAGCGACTCGGCCGGGGTGAGGGGCGGGGGTTGCAGTCCGGCGAGAAGTTCTGAAAAAGGGATGCGGACCATCAGGTCGGGAAGCTTCGAGGTCTCCTCGTTGATGAGGCGCATCTCCCCGCCGGCGAACCAGGCCCCGTTGTTCGGATGCGCGCCGCCACGGGAGACAGGCGGGATCTCGGGAAGCTGGCCACGGGTTCCCCTCAAGACCTCGCGCGACCATCCGGTGACAAACCCGAGCACGGGTCGGGGGACCATGAGATGAAGGCTGAACGCCTCCGAGTTCGAGAGCAGCACGTCCTCGGCGCCGTCGCCATTGAAGTCCTGAAACCGAACCCCGTTGTCACGTCCCTGTGCGTCGACGATCGCGACCCCCGACGGAAGGGTATACTCGGCCTTCCTCCACCGACGCTCGGCGGGCATCCAGTGCCAGACCCCCGACTGCGACTCGTTCCCAACGATCGCCTCGCAGCTCCCGTCCCCATCCAGGTCCCGCAGCCGGAACCCACGGTCGCGGCCCTCTTCGGCGAGGAGAACCGGCTTTCCGTCGATCTCCAAACCGGAGAGAAGCGATTCATCCGCGACCCACGCCCCCGACTCGAACCGCCAGGCTCCCGAGTCCCTTCCGTTTCGGAGGAGCAGCACCGGCACCCCTCCCTCCACGATCCCGAAACGCGCCCCCCCGTCCAGGCTCCGGCCGGTCGCAGGCTCGGTCTGGACGAGAGAAGCCGGAAAGGGGGAGACCTTCCATCGCCGGCCCTTGGGATCCCAGACGCGTGTCTGCCGAAGCTGGTCGTTCCCGATCACCACATCGAGATATCCATCCCCGTCCAGGTCGAGGAGCCCGACCCCGTTCGGCCCGCCGTTCGCCGCCCGCAGCGGCTGCCCGCCAAGCAGGTTCCGGGTCAGCCTTTCGTCCACCTCCCGGAGGCTGAGAAACCGGACCCGCCCGCCGTGGACCGCCACGGCGTGATCAATGAACGCCACCATCTGGGTGTTGCCGATCCATGCGTAGGGATGGAAGCACTGGGTGTAGAGCCCCTGTTTGCGGACCACCAGATCCAGCGCGGCCTCCATGTCGGCGAGCGTCGCCGGGTTCTTCCCCCCCTGAAGGGCAAAGCCCTGGTAATCGTCCGGGACGCTGAAGGGAAGCTCCCAGATCCCGCGGGCCACCACGTAGGGGTACGGGTAGTTTTCGATATAGTTCACGAACCCTTTCGCAAGGTACTTCGCGAAGCGGGGCCGTCCGTCCGGATCATTCAGCAGCCCGGGCGGGAGCTCGGGGTCGCCTGGGGCGAAGAGGTGGGCCACCGAGCTGCTCACCCGGAGGAAGTGCCCCGCCGGGGAGAGGCCCATGAGGATCTCCGAGTAGAGCCGGGGCGACGTCGTGTTCATCCCGTCCATGCACGGCGTGCGGAAACCGACCGGCTGGTTTCCAGGAACCTGGAAGAACAGGTCGACGGCGCGATCGTAATCCTCCTTGGCCTTGGCGAGGTTCCCATCCACCAGCATCGGGCAGGGATGCGTCGTGGTGTGGGTCTCGATCGACACCCCCTCCCGAAGCCACCCCTGAAGCTGCGGCTCGGCGAGGTTGATCCGGTTCCCCATGATGCTGGCCGGGCCCCGGCCGTCGATCTGCTTCAACCTCTCAAGGATCGGGCGCAGGTACACCTCGTACGGGGCATACTGGCTCATGTCATCGATGGCGAGCACAACAGCCGCATCGATATTCGTCTCGCCGATCCACTGGGGGGTCGTGAGCTTGGCAAACCGACTCGAGGGGAGATACGGGTCCGAGAACTCGTCCAGGTGAACGAACCGGTTTGCCGGCAGCCCCTCCGCGGCGCCCGCCACGTCCACCCCGCGGCCCCCGAGGCATCCGAGCAGTCCCATTACCAGCAGCCAGGGGCGAGGAATCATGTCCCCACCCTTATCGCGCCGGCGCCCCGGTGGCGATCGGAAAAGGGGCGGGCGAAGGCCGTGCCGGAATCCCCCGGCGTTCCCCAATGAGCACTGGTCAACCCCCACCCCGGGTGCTACAAACAGCCATCATGCAGCAGGTTCCCCTCGGAACGAGTTCTCTTCGTGGAAGCCGCCTGGCGTACGGCTGCTGGCGGATCGCGGGCACGTGGAACCCGGCGGAGGCCACCTCCACCGGCGAGGCCGAAGGGCGCCGGGCGGTGCAGGCGGCGTACGACGCCGGTTTCACCCTCTTCGACCACGCCGACATCTACTGCCAGGGTCTGGCAGAAACCCTGTTCGGGCGGGTGCTGAAGGCCACGCCCGGCATGCGACAACGGATCATCATCGCCTCCAAGTGCGGCATCCGCCCCAAGGACACCCCGACGCCCGGGGCTCCGGCTCGTTACGACTTCAGCGCCGAGCACATCATCCAAAGCTGCGAAGGATCGCTGCGCCGACTCGGAATCGAGACCCTCGACCTGTACCAACTCCACCGCCCGGACTACCTGATGGACCCTGCGGAGGTCGCCTCAGCCTTCACCCGCCTGCAGCGGGAGGGGAAGGTGCGGGAGTTCGGCGTGAGCAACTTCCGCCCCTCGCAGCTCTCCGCCCTGCAGCATGCCTGCCCCATGCCGCTGATCGTGAACCAGGTCGAGATCAGCCTCTCCCACCTCGATTCCCTCGAGGATGGAACCCTCGACCAGGCCCTGAGCGAGGGAATCACCCCCATGGCTTGGTCCCCCCTCGGGGGAGGCCACCTCGCCGACGGCCCCAAGCGCGTCCTGCCCTCCCAGGAAGGGTACCGGTCGGAATCGCTCCTGACCCTCCTCGACGGGATGGCCTCGGACCACGGGGTCGACCGGGCGACTCTCTCCCTGGCGTGGCTCCTCCGGCATCCGGCTGGCATCGTTCCGATCGTCGGAAGCACTCATCCCGAACGGATCCAGACCTCGACCCGCGCCCTCGGGGTGCAACTCTCCCGCGAGGAGTGGTATCGACTCTTCACGGCCGCCCGCGGCCGCCCGCTCGCCTGACGTGCGTCGTCTGATGAGACCCCGCCCCCCATTTGCCCTTGGCCCCATTTGGGTCCTGATCCAGGTGCTCCTGGTTCTCGCCCTCGACGGGCCCCGGGCCTCCTCGGCGTCCGGGCCTGGGCCCCTCCCCCCATACCATCTCGAGCGGGAGTTTGTAATCCGCCAATGGGACACCGGGTCGGGGCTCGCCGATACGAC
>DMJJ01000276.1:0-2012 GCA_003452185.1 Verrucomicrobiales bacterium
TGATCCTCCCGGTCACCCCCGCCCCCGGCGACTCCGCCCCCGCCGGCGGGAGCCCGCAAACCCAACCTTCCTGAGACTGAGATAATCGCCCGCCAACTCCGCAACTGCCTATGGTCATCAACACAAATATCCAGGCCCAGACCGCGGCCTCGAACCTCAACTCGAGCCAGGCGATGCTCTCCCGGTCGCTCGCCCGCCTGAGCTCCGGATCCAAGATCGTCAACCCGTCGGATGACGCCGCCGGCCTCGCGGTCTCCTCCCGGCTCGACGCCCAGACGAGGCGTCTCGACGCCGCGAAGTCGAACGTCGGCAACGCCATCTCCTTCACCCAGGTGCAGGACGGGTACCTCAAGAAGATCGCGGGGGCCTTCGACCGCATGTCGGAGCTCGCGATCCTCGCGCAGGACGACACCAAGTCGAACGCCGACCGTGGCCTCTACGACGCCGAGTTCCAGCAGATCAGCAGCTACATCACGAACACGGCGAACAAGGACTTCAACGGGGTCAGCCTCTTCTCCAACGCCGCCATCAGCGTGACCGTCGACTCCGACGGCAACACCTTCTCGATGAACGGCGTGGATCTCGGGGCGGCCACCTACACCAGCGCCACCGCGGCCAACGTCGCCACGAAGGTTGGGGCGAGCGCCGCGCTCTCCGTGGTCAAGGCCGCCATCACCCAGCTGGCCACCGACCGCGCGACGATCGGCGCCTATCAATCCCGCATGCAGTTCACCTCGGAGCAGCTCACCGTGAGCAAGGAAAACCTCACGGCCGCGGCCTCCCGGATCAAGGACGTCGATATCGCGGAAGAGTCCACCCAGTACGCCCGCTACCAGATCCTGGTGAACTCGGGGACCGCCATGTTGGCCCAGGCCAACCAGCTCCCGCAGAGCGTTCTCAAGCTTCTGCAGTAAACCTCGTCCGGGTCCCGTGAGGCGCCACGCCCCCAGGCCGAGGGGGCGCGGCATACGGAAGAAGGGACCCGACGCGCCCCCCGAGGGGCGCGTCCCGTCCGCAGGAACAACAACTCGAAAGGCCATGGAAATGACAGACATTGTGATCGTTGGTGGAGGGATCGTCGGGCTCGCGGTCGCCAAATCACTCACGGAGGCTTACCCCCATCTCACCCTCAAGGTTCTCGAGAAGGAGCCGGTCTGGGGCGCCCACCAAACGGGGCGCAACACCGGCGTCGTCCACTCCGGGATCTACTACCAGCCCGGTTCGCTCAAGGCCCGCCTCGCCCGGGCCGGCAACGACCGGATGCTCCGCTTCTGCCGGGAGCACGGAATCCCCAACAACACGTGCGGCAAGGTGATCGTCGCCTCGGAGGAATCCGAGCTCCCCGCCCTGGGCCGCCTCCTGGAGCGGGCCCGGGCCAACGGGATCGCCGCCCGGCGGCTCACCCCCGAGGAGCTCCATGAACGGGAGCCCTACGCCCAGGGGGTTGCCGCGCTGCTGGTCCCCTCAACCGCCGTCACCGATTACTCGCTGGTCGCCGACCGCCTCGCGGGCCTCCTCTCGGCCGCGGGGGTGGAACTTCACCTCAACACGCGCCTGGAGAGCATTGACCGCGCGAATGGGGAGATCCGCCTCGGAACCGCCCAGGGGGTTTATGCAACCCGTTTCCTGATCAACTGCGCCGGGCTCCACAGCGACCGTGTCGCCGAGTGGGATGGCAGCTCCCCGGTGGATCGCGTCCTGCCGTTCCGCGGCGACTACTTCCAGCTCCGGGCCTCCCGGGCCCACCTGGTCCGCCATCTGGTGTACCCGGTCCCCGATCCCCGGTCCCCGTTCCTCGGGGTTCACCTCACCCGGACCGTTCACGGCACGGTGCACGTCGGCCCCAACGCGGTTCTCTCCCTGGCCCGCGAAGGGTACGGGAAGGCGGCCTTCAATTTCAGCGAAGCGGCCGAGATGCTCCGGTCGAACGGGTTCTGGGGCTACGCCCGGCGCAACTGGCGTCACGGAATCGCGGAGGCCTCGACGGGGTTCAATCTCTCAGCCTTCACCCG
>DMJJ01000276.1:2377-3924 GCA_003452185.1 Verrucomicrobiales bacterium
GCCCAGGCGGTCACCGCCGACGGGAGCCTGGTGGAGGACTTCCAGATCGTCGCCGGCCGGAACTCCCTCCACGTCTGCAACGCCGCCTCGCCCGCCGCCACCGCCTCCCTGGAGCTCGGACGCTACATCGCCCAGCAGGCGACCCGGGCCCCCGGCTTCCCCGTCACCACCGAGTCGCCGGACCTCTGGCAGGAGGACCCCGACTCCCAGCGCTATTGCGAGGGAATCTGCGAACTCTAGCCCCACATGAAATCACGAATCCTTGTCACAGGTGCCGCCGGGTACCTCGGATCCATCCTCTGCGAGGTCCTTCTCCGCGAGGGATACGCCGTCCGGGCCCTCGACAACCTCTACTACGGCGAAACGAGCCTCTTTCACCTCTGCGCGAATCCCGACTTTGAGTTCGTCCGGGGCGATGCACGCGATGAGAAGGGGCTGCGTCCGCTCCTGCGCGACGTCGATGCCATCATTCCCCTTGCCGCCATGGTCGGCGTCGGGGCCTGCGATCGCGATCCCCTCATGACCCGGTCGGTCAACCTGGATGCCATCGCCCTGCTCAACCGGCTCCGGTCCCCGGACCAGCTGATCATCTACCCCACGACCAACAGCGGCTACGGGACCCAGACCGGCGAGGTCTTCTGCACCGAGGAGACCCCCCTGCAGCCGATCTCCCTCTACGGCGAGACCAAGGCTGCCGCCGAGAAGCTTCTCCTCCAGGCCCCGTCGGCGATCTGCCTTCGGCTGGCGACGGTTTTTGGGATGTCGCCCCGGATGCGTCTCGACCTCCTGGTCAACCACTTTGTCCTGGCCGCGGTGACGGACGGGACGCTTACCATCTTCGAAAAGGACTTTAAGCGGAACTACGTCCATGTCCGCGACGTCGCCGACTGCTTCGTGCATTGCCTCCGGAACCGGGACCGGATGATCGGCCGAACCTTCAACGTCGGCCTCGACGCAGCAAACCTCTCCAAGGGGGAACTGGCGATGAAGGTCCGGGAGCATGTCCCGAACTTTTACGTCCACTTCGCCGAGATCGGCAGCGATCCGGACAAACGGAACTACATCGTCTCGAACCAGAGGCTCCGCGAGGCGGGGTTCGTCGCCCAGCGGTCGCTGGATGATGGCATTCGGGAGCTGATCAAGGGGTACCGGATGCTGGGCCGGGCCCGTTACAAGAACGTGTGATCCCCTCCACCCCGACCCTTGCTCCATGAGCCACTCCCCGTTCTTCTTCCCTCCATCGACCCGGACGCAGGCCCTCGTGGGCGCCCCCACCGTGACGATCCTCGCCGGAGGGCTCGGCACGAGGCTTCGCTCCGTGGTCACCGACCGCCCCAAGGTCCTAGCCGATGTCGCCGGGCGGCCCTTCCTCTCCTACTGGCTTGAGGCCCTGGGCACCCAGGGGTTCAAGAACGTGGTGCTTTGCACGGGCCATCTCTCCGACCAGGTGGCCCGGTGTTTCGGTTTTTCGTACGGTCCGTTGAAGCTGCAGTATTCGGTGGAGGAGTCCCCTCGTGGCACGGGGGGCGCCGTATCATTAGATCGGA
>DMJJ01000421.1 GCA_003452185.1 Verrucomicrobiales bacterium
CACCCCAGAGTGCCCCCCGCCGATGCTACGGACCTTCCATCCCCTTCGCTTCTGGATGCTCAGCCTCTGCGCTGGAGCCGCCCTTCCGGCCTCTCACGGGGAGATTCTCCCGCCGGGCCACCGCCCCCTGCCCCTCGATGCCCACGCGCTCACCCACGCGAGGATCGTGCTTGAGCCGGGCCGCACCCTCACCAACGCCACCCTGCTCCTGCGCCGGGGGCGGATCGAGGGGGTCGGAACCAACCTCACCCTGCCGCCCGATGCGCGGGTCTGGGATCTCCAGGGAGCGATCATCTACCCCGGACTGATCGAACCCCACCTGGTCCAGTCCACCGCCCCGGTCGCCGCCGTCAGCACGACCCGCACGACCCCCATCGACGGGTCGTCGGCCGCCGACTCGCGGCTCACGAGCGGCGGCGGCATCCGGTTTTTTGGTGTCCCGGGCGAGGAACGGGACCCAGGAAACCCGGGGGCCGGATACGAACTCGCGGGAATCACCCCCGAACGCCGGATCGCGGACCGCTACGCCCCCGATGCCAAGGTGTCGGAGGATCTGCGGGATCTTGGCTTCACCACCGCGTGCGTCGTTCCTGAGAAGGGGATCCTCCGGGGCCAGAGCGCCTTCGTCTCCCTTGCCGAGGGGAACCCGAACGATCTCCTGCTCCGGCAGGACCTCTTTCAACACATCGCCTTCGATACGGAGACCGGCAAGGAGGGGGGGTATCCCAAGTCGCTCATGGGGGTGATTGCCGCCTGGCGGCAGGCGTTTTTCGATGCCCAGCACTACGGGGCGGAGGAGGCGGCGTACCGCAACCGGCCGACCGAGCTCCCGCGCCCCGCGGTCAATCCGTCGCTCGCCGCGCTCCAGCCGGCCGTGGCCCGCCAGCAGCGGGTGGTGATCGAGCCGGGGAGCGTCCTCATGATGGATCGGGCCGCGCGCATCGCCCGCGAACTCGGGCTCGACTACACGCTCGTCGCCTCCGGCCAGGAGTGGCGTCGTCCCGATCTCATGAAGGAGGTGGGGGGAACGTTCATCGTCCCGCTCCTGCTTCCGGCCCCCCCCAAGTTCGGCTCCGAGGAGGACTGGCATCAGGTCTCGCTCGACCTGCTGCGGGCATGGGACTGGGCCCCTGAGAACCCGGCCCTCCTGGTTCGCAAGGGCATCACGGTGGCCCTCACCACTCATGGGCTTTCGGACCGTTCGGAGTTCAGGAAGAACCTCCGCCGCGCCCTCGACCGCGGGCTTTCGGAGACCGACGCCCTCGCCGCCCTGACCACCATCCCGGCCCGCCTCTGCGCCATGGGGGAGCAACTCGGGACGATCGCCCCGGGCAAGCTCGCCAACCTGATGGTGGTCGACGGCACCTCGTACTTCGATCCCGAGTCCCGCGTGCGCGAGGTCTGGATCGACGGACGCCCCTACCCGACCCGCAACGATCCCCCCTCCCCTCCCAAGGCGGCGGAGAAAAAGGAGTCCCCCAGGAAAACCCAGGCCAAGGGGGAAGCCCTCCGCGACGTTGAGCGCATCCGGGTCGCCCGGGATCCCATGGCCGGCCGCGGGCCGGTCTCCCCGACCGGGGCGGTCCTTATCGAGAATGCCACCCTCTGGACCTCGGCCCAGGCGGGCCGGATCGACGGGGGGTCGATCCTGGTGATCACCGGCAAGCTGGCTGGCGTGGGCCGGGATCTCCCGATCCCCGCGGAACTCGGTCCCCGACTCCAGCGGATCAACGCCTCGGGGCGTCACCTCACCCCGGGGATCATCGATGCCCACAGCCACAGCATGATCCTGGGGGATGTGAACGAAATGTCCCTTCCCTCGACCGCGATGGTGCGGATCGGGGATGTCCTCAACTCCGAGACCCTGAACCTGCACCAGCAGCTCGCCGGCGGCGTCACGACCGCCAACGAGCTCCACGGGTCGGCCAACCCCATCGGGGGCCAGAACGCCATCATCAAGCTCCGGGAAGGGGCGGGCCCCGAGGGGCTGCGCTTTGAGGGGGCGCCTGCGGGGATCAAGTTTGCCCTCGGCGAAAACGTCAAACAGGGGCACATCGCCGACCGGAGCACGACCCGTTTTCCACAGACCCGCATGGGGGTGCGCACCTTTTACGTCAATCGCTTCAGCGCCGCACGCCAGTATCTGGAGGCCTGGCGCGAGTATCGCGCCAGGGGGGGAGCTCCTCCCCGGCGCGACCTGGAGCTCGAGGCCCTGGGGGAGATCCTCGAGGGAAAGCGATGGATCCACTGCCACTCGTACCGGCAGGACGAGATCCTGGCATTCCTTCGGACGATGGAGGATTTCGGAGTGCAGGTCGGCACCCTCCAGCACGTGCTCGAGGGATACAAGGTGGCCGACGAGATTGCGCACCACGGCGCAGGAGCCAGCTGCTTCTCGGACTGGTGGGCCTACAAGTTCGAGGTCTATGATGCCATCCCGTACGCCGGAGCCCTGATGCACCAGCGCGGGGTGGTCGTCAGCTTCAACAGCGATTCCTCGGACCTCGCCCGCCGGCTCAACATCGAGGCCGCCAAGGCGGTGAAGTACGGGGGGCTGCCCGAGGAGGAGGCGCTGAAGTTCGTCACGCTGAACCCGGCCCGGCAGCTCCGGATCGACTCGCGGGTCGGGTCGCTGGAGGTCGGCAAGGATGCCGACTTCGTGCTCTGGTCCGGCTCCCCCCTCGACTCCACCTCCCGGTGCGAGCAGACCTGGATCGATGGCCGGAAGTACTTCGACCGTCAGGAGGAGGACCCCCGGTCGACGGAGCTCGCCGCCGAGCGCGCGGCGCTGATCGAGAAGGCCAGGAAGGTCGCGGGCGACCCGGATGCCCCCGCCCCCTCCGAGGGATCCAAGGCCGCCTTTTTCAGGACGACCCTCGAGATGGAGGGCCTGTCGAGCCGGCTCCAATGCCAGGATTGCCAGCTCCCCCACACCCACCACCGCTGATCCGGCCGCCCAGGTGTTTCAAACCCAACCTCCCACCGCCGGCATACCCAACCTGACCTGTTCGCCATGCCCCACCTGAATCCCACCCCGCAGGGCCCCATGCATCGTGGCCTGGGGACCCCGGCACTCCGCGCCTGGGGCCTCGGCCTGCTGCTTCTGGCCACCCTCGCCCCGAGCCCGTCGACCGCGGAATCGCTCCTCCTGACCGGGGCCGTGGTGCACCCCGTGAGCGGACCGGTCCTCTCCCCGGGGCAGGTCTGGATCCGGGATGGGAAGATCCGCCAGGT
>DMJJ01000515.1:0-1453 GCA_003452185.1 Verrucomicrobiales bacterium
GGGGGAAGAGCACGGTCGCCACGGTCACCGAGATCCACCATTTCATCCGCCTCCTGTTCGCCCGGCTGGGGACGCAGCACTGCCCCGACTGCGGCGTCGCCGTGGAGGCGCAGACCCGGGACGAGCTCGCCCGGAGGCTCTGCGCCGAGACCGGGACGCGGGGGGATCTCCTCCTCCTGGCCCCCGTGGTAAAGAACCGCAAGGGGTTCCACACCGATGTGGCCGAGTGGGCCGCGCGACACGGCTATGCCGAGATCCGGGCCGACGGACGAATCCACTCCACGGCGGAGCCGTTCCGCCTCGACCGCTTCAAGGAGCATGACGTCGAGGTGGTGGTCGGCGTGCTGGATGCCCCCCGGAAGACAAAGGGGCGCCCCCCGGCCAAGCCCGCCTCCCCGGGGCGGCTGCCATGGGAGCGGATCGACGAGGCGCTCCGCATCGGCAAGGGGACACTGTACGCCCTCGACAACCGGAAGCACCTTACCGTGCATTCCACCGAGCGCGCCTGCCCGACCTGCGGCCGGTCGTTCACGGTGCTCGACCCGAAACTCTTCAGCTACAACTCCACCCAGGGGTGGTGCCCCAAGTGCCGCGGGTTCGGCGAACTGTTCGAGCTCCCGGATGTCGAGCGCGGGGCGCGCGCCGACGCCATCGAGGAATCGTGGTTTGAATGGACGGAGGGAAAACATGAGCCCTGCCCCGAGTGCCATGGAGCACGGCTCAACCGCGTGGCCCTGGCCGTGCGCCTCCACACCTCCCCCCCGGCCGGAGGACGACGCCGCGGGACCGCGGAGCCCCTCTCCATCGAGTCGTTTGGACGGATGTCGGTCCAGGAGGCCCTCGAGGCCTTCCGAAGGATCACCTTCCAGGGATCGGGCGCCGCGATCGCCCGCGACATCCTCCCGGAGATCCTCGAGCGCCTGAACTTCCTCAACGAGGTCGGCCTCGGCTACCTCCACCTGGGCCGGGCCGTCCCCACCCTCTCGGGCGGAGAGGCCCAGCGGATCCGCCTCGCGGCGCAGCTTGGATCCAACCTCAGCGGCGTCCTGTACGTGCTCGACGAGCCGACCATCGGCCTCCACTCACGCGACAACGAGCAGCTCCTCCGGGCCCTCGAGCAGCTGAAACAGCGCGGCAACTCGGTCGTCGTCGTCGAGCATGACGAGGAGACGATGCGGCGGGCCGACTGGATCATCGACCTCGGTCCGGGGGCCGGGGTGCTCGGCGGGAAGGTCGTCGCCTGCGGCACGCTCGCAGAGCTCGCACGCCATCCGGACAGCATCACCGGCGAGTGCCTCCGGGCGGCCCGCTCCTTCCCCTCGCGCGGGACGCGGCGTCCCGTGGCCCGGGGCGCCGGGGGGGCCGGGTCGGGGGAATGGCTCCAGGTCGGCCCGGTCTCGGCCAACAACCTCCAGGGGCTCGAAGCGAGGTTTCCCCTCGGACGGTTCGTTGT
>DMJJ01000515.1:1824-10560 GCA_003452185.1 Verrucomicrobiales bacterium
AGCAGGCCGTGCGGCAGGGCCGAAGCGGGGGGGCGATCCCCGTCACCGGGTTCCAGTCGATACGCGGGGTCTACGAGGTCGACCAGTCCCCGATCGGGCGAACTCCCAGGTCAACCCCCGCCACCTACGTCGGGTTCTTCAACGACATCCGGGAGCTGTTTGCCCAGACCCCGGAGGCAAGAATGAGGGGCTATTCCGCGAGCCGTTTCTCGTTCAACAGCCACCAGGGGCGCTGCCCGGCCTGCGAGGGGGCCGGGGTGCTCAAGCTCGAGATGAACTTCCTGCCCGCAGCCTACGTCCCGTGCGAGACCTGCCACGGGACCCGCTTCAACCGCGAGACCCTCGACATCGAGATGCGGGGACGGTCCATCGGCCAGGTCCTTGACCTCTCGGTCGAGGAAGCCATCGGCTTTTTCTCCAGCCACCCACGGATCCTGCGCCCCCTGGAAGTGCTCCGGGACACGGGCCTTGGCTACCTCCGGCTTGGGCAGACCAGCCCCACCCTGAGCGGAGGGGAGGCGCAACGGGTGAAGCTCGTGACCCATCTTCTCACCGGCCTCAAGGAGGCCAAGGGGGGACCCGTGCGGCGGGGGGCGACGGAGAAACGGAACTTCTTCATCCTCGAGGAACCGACCGTCGGGCTTCACATGGCCGACGTCCGGAGGCTCGTCGATGTGATCCAGCGCCTGGTGGACGGCGGCCACTCCGTCGTGGTGATCGAGCACAACCTCGACCTCATCGCCGAGGCCGACTGGGTCATCGACCTCGGCCCCGAGGGGGGGACCGGCGGCGGACGCCTCGTCGCCGAGGGGACCCCCGAGGAACTGGCCGCCGGGCATCGCCGCTCCCACACCGGGGCGTATCTTCGAAAGCTGCTCGGCACCGCCGGACGCGCCGCCGCCCCCGCGTTGCTCCTCCTCTGCCTCTCCCTGCTGGCGCTGACGGGCCTCCTGGCCCCGGCGGCCTTCGCGGGGGAAAGCCCCGGTTTCCCCAAGGTGTTCAACACCCAGGAGGAATCCATTCCCCTCCTCACGCCGGACGAGGCCCTGGCCCGCATCGAGCTCCCCGAGGGATTCCACGCGACGCTGTTCGCCGCCGAACCCGACATCCAGCAGCCGATCGCCATCTCAACCGACTCCCGGGGACGCCTCTGGGTGGCGGAGAACTACACCTACTCCGAGAACGCGGTGAACTATCACCCCACCCTTCGCGATCGCGTCGTGATCCTGGAGGACCGGGATGGGGATGGCCGACAGGACCACAGGACGGTCTTTTGGGACCGGGGCCGCAAGCTCACCAGCCTCTGCCCGGGATTTGGCGGAGTGTACGTCCTCTGCCCCCCGCAGCTGCTCTTCATCCCGGATCGCAACGGGGACGACATCCCCGACTCGGAGCCGCAGGTGCTCCTCGACGGCTGGTCGGACGGGGCCATTCGCCACACCATCGCCAACGGCCTCAAGTGGGGGCCGGATGGATGGCTCTACGGGCGACAGGGGATCCTGGGCACGAGCCTCGTGGGGAAGCCGGGCACGCCCCAGGACCAGCGCACGGCGGTGAACGTCGGCCTCTGGCGCTATCACCCCGTGTCCGGCGCCTTCGAGGTCGTGGCGCAGGGGACCACCAACCCGTGGGGGCACGACTGGGATGAGAACGGCCAGCTCTTTTTCATCAACACGGTCATCGGCCACCTCTGGCATGTGGTCCCGGGGGCGTACTATCGCCGGATGTTCGGCGAGCATTCGAACCCCGACCTGTACGAGCTCATCGAGCAGACCGCCGACCATTTCCACTGGGACACCCGGGAGGTCTGGAGCGACATCCGAAAGCTCGGGGTCACCTCCACCACCTCGGAGGCCGGCGGAGGGCACGCCCACTCCGGGATGATGATCTATCTCGGGGAGAACTGGCCCGCCCGGTACCGGAACACGCTCTTCACCGTGAACTACCATGGGAAGCGGCTGAACAACGACCGGCTTGAGCGGAGCGGGGCGACCTATGTTGCGCACCATGGACCCGACTTCATGAAATCACGCGACCCGTGGTTTCGGGGGATCGACCTGGTGGCGGGGCCTGACGGCGGGGTTTACGTGAGCGACTGGTCGGACATCGGCGAGTGCCACGACCACGATGGGATTCATCGCACCTCGGGACGGATCTACAAGATCGTGTACGGGAGGCAGGAGCCGGCGGCCGCCCCATCCCTGGGGTCGCTCGGGAGCCTGCGGCTGGCCGACCTCCAGGGGGAGCGCAACGAGTGGTTTGTGCGGCAGGCGCGCACCCTGCTGCAAGAACGGGCGGCCCGGGGGGAGCCGATGGCCGAGGTCCACGCAAACCTCCGACGACAGTTCGCCGGAGCCCAGGGCACCCCCGCACGGCTCCGGGCCCTCTGGGCCCTCAATGTCACGGGAGGAGCGTCGGCCGACTGGCTGCAGGGGCTCCTGGCCGACCCCGATGAACAGATCCGGGTCTGGGCCCTCCAGCTTCTCCTGGACCGGGGAGAACCGTCGGCCCTCGTCGTGGAGAGGCTGGCCCGGATGGCTCGCGACGATGCCTCGGGGCTTGTGCTGACGTTCGTCGCCTCCGCCCTCCAGAAGACCCGGTTTGAGCGCCGGTGGCCGATCGCCGAGGGGTTGGCGTCGCGCGCCGGGTTGGCGTCGGATCGCGTGTTCCCGCTGATGCTTTGGTACGGAATCCAGCCCGCAGTGCCGGCGGCCCCATCGCGGGCAGCGGCCCTCGCCGCCTCGACCCGTGTGCCGAAGCTTCGCCAGTTCATCGCGCGGCGGCTGGCCCAGGACTGGGATCCCGGGGCCTCGGGACTCAACGATCTCCTGCGCCTCCTGGGAAGCGGCTCCGAGAGCTCGTTCCGCCTCGACCTCCTCACCGGCCTGACCGAGGCCCTGAAGGGCCGCCGGAAGGTGGAAGCCCCACCCGGCTGGGCTGAGCTCTCCCAACGCCTCCTTTCGGGGGCCGACCCGGCGGTTGCCCGCCTCGCCCGGGAGCTCGGGGTCCTGTTCGGCGATGGGCTTGCCACCGAGGAGCTCCGTCGGGTGCTGGCCACCCCGACCGAGCCCCTGCCGGCACGACGCCGCGCCTTGGAAGCCCTCACCCAGAGCCGCGCCTCCTCGATGCTCCCGCTCCTGAGGCCCCTGCTCTCCGAGATGGAAATCTCCCCCGATGCCATCCGGTCCCTGGCCGCCCTCGGGATCCCCGAAACCGCGGCGCTCCTGGTGGAGTCGTACGGAGGTCTGAGAACCGGGCCTGCGAAACTGGAGGCGATCAACGCGCTGGCCTCGCGAAGGGCGTTCGCCGGCCCGCTGTTATCGGCCGTTCGCGCCGGGACCATCCCTCGCGACCAGATCAGCCCAACTCACCTCCGCCAGCTGGCCAGTCTTCATGATGGGGAGATCGACCGGACGCTTGCCGGCCTCTGGCCCGGCCTGGGGGCCCCGCCGGAGGAGAAGCAAAAGGCCCTTGCCGCGGCACGCCTGCGGTTTGCCCCGACGCACCTCTCCAAGGCCGACCCCGCCGCCGGACGGCCGGTCTTTCTGCAGACCTGCGGCGCCTGCCACCGGCTGAACGGGGAGGGAGGAGAGGTCGGGCCCGATCTCACCGGATCGGACCGCGGCAACCTCGACTACCTCCTGGACAACATCCTCGATCCAAGCGGCGTGGTGCCCGAGAACTACCGGCTCTCCACCCTCACCCTCCGGGATGGGCGGGTGATCAACGGGATCGTCGGGCTGAAGACCGGGCTGACCACGACGGTGCGGACCCCGACGGAAAAGCTCACCCTGGAACGCTCCGAGATCGAGTCGATCCAGGAGTCGTCCCTCTCTCTGATGCCCGAGGGGCTGCTCAACGCGCTGTCGGACGAGCAGGCGAGAAACCTCATCGCCTACCTCATGGCGCGGTGAGCGGGGCCATAAGTGCGGGGATCTCACGATCCCCGCTACCGGGCTGCTAGGGACCGAGGAAGAGCGGACGCAGGTGGCGGTCGTAGAGATTCTCGGTCACGTTCCGGCCGACCACTCCGGCGTTCGCCTTCAGGAGATCCGTGTAGCGGGATCCGGCCTTGGCGGCCAGCTTGAACGAAACGTGCAGGAGCTGGCGGAAGTGGGGGTTGAAGGCGGGGAGCGACGGGATGTGCCGCAGGGCGTCGGCGTACTGCCGACCGGTCCAGCGGGCCACCTCGGCGGCCGGGGGAAGCTTCGCGCGGTCGATGTCGATGACACTCGCATAGGGCCCGCAAAGCTCCTCGACATGCTCGAGAGCCGTGGCATAGAGCTCCTGCGCGAGCCGGAGGCCCTCGCCCCCGGCCTCGGCCAGGCCGATCAGCTCCTCCAGCCAGGTGGTCCCGGCGGTCTTGACGTGCAGGCCCGCACCCGTCCGTCCCAGCGCGCGGCGGATGACCGGGTAGAGGGAAAACTTGTCGCTCCCGCTGTGAACGCTCAGCTTGAGCCCCGCCGGCAGACCGTAGCGGCCGACCGCGTGGGCGATCACCGCCAGGTCATCGTTGAACTCCTTCTCGAACTGGACCAGGTCGCCGACATAGTCGACCCCCTTGTTGAACCGCCCAGTAAACTTGGGGGCGATGGTCTGAACCCGCACCCCTTCGTCGGCGAGCGCCGCAAGAATCACCAGGAGCTCCGGCGGGGTCTGGGGGAGGTCGGTCTCGTCCATCGAAACCTCGGCGATGAAACCGCCGGGCCCCCCCTTGGACGCCGCGATATGGCGAAAAATCCGCCCCGCATCCTGAACCGCCAGAAGGTACTTGGATGCTACCCTTGAGACCTCGCCGGCCGTCGTCTGGAACGGGGTGTCGATGCCGACGATCTTCACGGTTCCGACCAGCTCCGGGTGTCGCGAGAGGAAGCCCTGGACGGCGTCGGGGGCGGGGGGTTTGGCGATGCTGTCTGCGACGTCGATGGTGAAGAAATCGGAGCAGGGAAGAAATCGCTCCACGGTCTCAAGCCGGATGTGGTCGGCATCGACATGCCAGGGATGACGCCATCCGGCGGCCTCGACCGCGGCGGTGGCGGCCTCGCGGACCGACCGGGGCTCGGACCCGATGAACGTGTGCTCCCGGTTCGACTTGTTCCAGACAGGGACCACCCGGACCCCCTGGGCGGCGAGCTTTTGGAATGCGGCCAACTGGGCCCCGGCCTGATGGCCGAATCGGTCCCCGACACCGAAGGAGAATTTCTCAAGCGTTAACACGCCCCGGAGTGTGGAAAAGTCCGGCTCCGAACGCAACGCCAAGCGGCTCAGGACCGGGGCTTGCGCCCCAGACCCCAGATGAGCCATCCGGCCAGGAGGACCAGAAGGATCAGCCACCAGAAATAGCGAAGCTCGCGGGCCGCCATCTCGACGAACCCGTAGGCCCGGGGAAACACCACCACCAGGAGTGCCAGCACCAGCACCAGGATTCCGGCCTGGGCCGCGGCTCGGGTCCGGGGACTCATGGCTCGGGGGTGGTTTGTGCCGAGCCCATCGGGAGAAGGAACCCCGCGGCCGTCGTGTTGGTCTCGAACGGCACCACCATGGGGGATCGCCCATTCCAGCGCTCGACCATCTGGAGGCGGAGAAACGACGGGTTGTGCCGAAGGGCCTCCCCCCGCACCTTGATCGCCTCAGCCTCCCCCCGGGCCCGGATGACCGCCGTCTGCGCCTCGATCTCCGTCTGCGTCTGGGTGAAACGGGCCTGCGCCGCCTGCTGCTCGGCCACCATCTTCGCCTCGATGGCCCGCTCGAGCTCCGAGGAGAGATGAAGATCCTGGATCACCACATCCTCCACGGTGAGCAGGTTGCCGATCTTGAGCCGCGCCGCCGAGAGGGCCTTCTGCTTGATCTCCTCGCGACTCTTGACGATCTGAACCGCGGTCTGGAGGGCCGTCACCTCCTTGAGCGCCTCCTGCACCCGGGGGGCGATCAGGCTGTCGAAGGGATCCCCGGCGAACTGCTTGAAGATGGTCACGACCGACTGCTCCGGGACCCGGTACTGGACCCGCAGGTCGGCGATCACCTGCTGGAGGTCGGAGGAGAAGCATTCGGCCCGGACCGACCGGGTCCGCTGCCGGATGTTCACCGGGACGATGGAGGTGACAAACGGGGCCTTGAACCCGAAGCCCTCGGGCAGGAACTGGTCGGCCGCCTTGCCCAGGGTGACAGCGATGCCGCGGGTGCCGGGCTCCACCACGTACGTGGTGGTGGAGCTGGCGAGCACCAGCACAAACAACAGCACGGCGAGTCCGATCACCCGAAGGAGCGGGGCGTTGTTCATCGGGTCACCGGGGAGTGCGCCGCCCCGGGGCGGTCGCGGAGGAGGGATGGGTGGCATCGGATTTGGCGGATGGCGGGTGCTGGAGATCCTGCAGCGGGAGCATCATCGAGCCCCCGCCGCCGATGGCGACCGGGGTGTAGCCGTCCCACTTGTCCACAATCTTGAGATCCACGAAGGCGGGGTTCTCCTTGAGCGCCTGCCCCCGGATGCGGATCGACTCGGCCTCCCCCTTGGCCTGGATCACCGCGGTGTCCGCCTCGATCTGGGCCCGCTGCTGGAGGTACTTCGACTTCGCCGCCTCCTGCTCCTGGACCATCTTGGCCTCGATCGCGTGCTCGAGCTCGCGCGTGAGCGTGATGTTCTGGATGACGATGTCCTCCAGCACCAGGAGGGTGCCGACCTTCTGCCGGGCGATCTCGAGCGAGCGGGTCTTGATTTGCTCCCGGTTCTTGACGATCTGCTCGGCGCTCTGCTGGGCCGTGACCTCCTTCAGGGCCTCGTGAACCTTGGGGGCGATGAGGCTCTCGAACGGGTCGCCGTAGTAATCCTGGAACAGCCGCACCACCGAGGCCTCGGGAACCCGGAAAAGGATCCGAAGCTCGACATGGATTTGCTGGAGGTCGGCGCTGTAGCACTCGGCCTTCTCCTCCGCAGTCTGCTGCCGCACCGAGATCGGGTGGATGGCGGTGATCATCGGGGGCTTGAGACCAAACCCCTCGGGCTTGAACATCGGGGAGACCTTCCCCATGGTCACCTCAACCCCGCGGTAACCCGGCTGGATCACATACGTGCCGGAGGAGGCCATGAGGATGGCGACGAAGAGCAGGATCGCCACTCCAATAAACCGCGCCAAGTGTTGAGGGCTCATGAAGCAGAGTGTTCTCCCCGGACCCTAACGAGCGCCGTCGGCCGCACAAGCACGGATTTGCCCCCCAACAGCGACAGGCTCGCCCCGGATCGGGGGGATCGGGTAGCCTTCCACCATGACCCTGGTTCAAGCGCGTCGGGCGGCGACCGGACTCCTGATCACACTCCTTGCGTCGGCAACGGCGGCAGGGGCCCAGATCCCCCCGTCGGCCTCCTCGACCGCCGAGGGATACTCGCTCTCGGGACCCATGGACTTCGACCGGTTCTCGGTCGCCCCAGCCCACGCCTGGCGTTCCGCCCCGGGGGATGCCACCCCGTGGTGGCAGGTACGGTTTGAGACTCCAAGGAGGGTGGGCAGCCTCCTGCAGGTCGTGGGGGATCATCCCTTCGTCCTCAGAAACGCCGCCAGCCATTACGTCTGGGAGGGGTCGCGGGATGGAAATGACTGGATCCCGCTGGCGACGAGCCCCGCGGCGGGGGATGCCCGGCTTTTCCGGATTCATCGGCTTCCCAAGGCCCTGGAGCTTTCGTTCCTGAGGTTCCGGGTGACCTCCCCAAACGGACCGGCCGTGGTGCTGCGGGAAGTTGAGATCTACCCTGGGACGAACGACCAGGTCCCGTTTCCAGACTGGGTGCTGGCGGTCAACGTGACGCACGACCCCGCGCTCCCGGGGCATGGGCAGGAGTTCATCCCCCTCGCGCGGGAGTGCTCCCCGGGTCTTGAGGCGCAGCAGGTCTGGCTCGACCGGTTCGACCCGGAGTTCGTCGAGGCGGAGCCCCGCCCGCTCGCGGCCTTCCTGTCAGGCTCGTTCAAGGATTGGTGCGAGGTGGATCGATCCCTATGGCGCGGGGTGCAGCGGGTGCTCCGGCAGGGAAGGACCCCCCTCTGGGCCTCGTGTGGCGGTGCGCAGGGGCTCGCGCTGGTGTCGGAGTACGGTGTCGACCGGCCTTGGGATTGCCCCCATTGCCGCGATCCACGGCATCCGAAGACCCCGCTCTACGGCCACATCGGCCACACGGCTTCGCGTCCCTGCGGCGATTACACGGGATGCGTCTTCGAGCGGGGGGAGCACGAGATCCTGTCGATCGGCGGGGCGGACCTGGCGTTCGCCGGGTTGCCGGCCCGGTTCAGGGCGATGGAGAGCCATTGCGGGCAGATCGAATGGGTTCCCCGCGGCTGGCGGCTCATTGCCACCGCGGGAGCCGGAACCCTCACCCGCGTGCAATGCCTCCGGCTCGGTGACCGGCCGGTCTATGCCGCCCAGTTTCACATCGAGATGGCGGGGACACCGGCGGTGTCGCGGCAGATCATGGGCAACTTCCTGCACCTGGCACGGACGTTCCGCGAGGGACGCACCCCCCGGTGAAAAAGGAGCGGGCGCCGGACCCACCTTTCGGTGAAGACCGACGCCCGCGTTGACTACTTCCCGCCCTTCTCAAGCTCCCCCTTGAGGAGTGGCCGGCGGGGGGGGGAGGCCTGCCTCACCTCCCCTTACTGGACCGCAGGGAGGGAGCTGTCCCCCGCGGGAATCTCCACCTCGAAGAAGAGCTGCTTCTCCACAGGGGTGAGCAGGTAGCCGGGACGCGCC
>DMJJ01000426.1 GCA_003452185.1 Verrucomicrobiales bacterium
GTCCTAGTGATGCAGGCACCGGATCTCTGGTTCATGCGCGACACCAATGGGGATGGCAAGGCCGACACCCGGGAGCGGGTGTTGATGGGGATGGACTCGGCGGACTCCCATCACACGGCGAACGCGATCTGCCTCGACCCGGGTGGGGCGATCTACCTGAGCGATGGTGTGTTTCACCGCACGCAGGTGGAGACGGCCGAGGGTCCTGTCCGCAACAACGATGCGGCGATCTACCGGTTTGAACCCCGCACCGGTCGGTTTGATACCTACATTCCGTACGGGTTCGCCAACCCCCACGGCCGGGTGTTCGATGCCTGGGGGAACGACATCGTCACCGATGCGACGGGCAACGCCAACTACTTCGGGGCCGCCTTCAGCGGCCATCTCGACTATCCGGCCAAGCACCCCGGGATGCGCGAGTTCTGGAATCGGCCCTCCCGCCCCTGCCCTGGGACGGGGATTCTCAGCAGCCGTCACTTCCCCGACGAGTTCCAGGGAAACTTCCTCAACGCGAACGTGATCAGTTTTCAGGGCATCTACCGTGTCAAAGTCACCGAGGAGGGCTCCGGGCTGAAGGGGGAAACCTTGGAGAACCTGGTCTCCTCAAGCGACCCGAACTTCCGTCCCTCGGCCATCAGCGTGGGGCCGGATGGCGCGCTCTATTTCACCGACTGGCACAATCCGATCATCGGCCACATGCAGCATCACCTGCGGGACCCGAACCGGGACCACGGCCACGGGCGGATCTACCGGATGACCTACCCGGGCCGTCCGCTGCTCAAGCCGGCGAAGATCGCCGGCCAGCCGATCCCGGCGCTGCTCGAGCTCCTCAAGGAGCCGGAGAACCAGACCCGGGAGCTCGCCAAGGTGGAGCTTGGGGGGCGCGAGACCGCGAAGGTGATTTCGGCCGTGAAGAAGTGGGCTGCGGGGCTGGATCGGAAGGATCCGGGCTATGAGCATCAGATGATGGAGGCCCTCTGGGTCCACCAGTGGCACAACGTTGTGGATGTCGACCTCCTGAAGCGGATGCTCGCCTCGCCGGACGCCCGTGCACGGGCCGCCGCGGGCCGTGTCCTCTGCTACTGGCGGGACCGGGTGCCTGAGGCGCTGTCGCTCTTCAAGACCCTCGCCCTGGATGAGAGCCCCCGCGTCCGCCTTGAGGCCGTACGGGCGGCGAGCTTCTACCAGAGCGTCGAGGCAACCGAGGTGGCCCTCGCCTCCCTGAAGAAGCCGAGCGATTACTACCTCGACTACACGCTGCGCGAGACGCTTCGTCAGCTGCAGCCGAGCTGGCGCAAGGCGATCGCCGCCGGCCAGCCGATCGCCCTCGACAACCCCGCCGGGGTGGACCACCTGGTCGGCAACGTCAGCACCCTGGAGCTGATGAAGATGCCGAAGACCCCTGGGGTGCTTGAGGCCCTGGTCACCCGGCCGGGCGTGGCGGACTCGGATCGCAACGTCGCCCTCGACGGCCTTGCCAAGGCGAACAAGCTCACGCGTACCGCCCAGTGGGTCGCCCTGCTGGAGGCGCGTGCCGGCCGGGATTCGGCCGCGGCCGCCGGGCTTGCCCGGCTGCTCCCGCTTCAGCAGCCGGCGGAGCTCAAGGGGATTCGCGACCGCCTCCAAACCCTGGCCCTCTCGAGCGAGAACCCCGATCTCCGCCATGCCGCCTGGGCCGGGTTGGCCCTGGCGGACGACGGGTTTGACGCGGCCTGGCAGCTGGCCGGCAAGTCTCCGTCGGCGCTCGGCGATTTCCTGAACGGGATTCCGCTGATCACCGATCCCGATTTCCGCGCCAAGGCCTACTCCCGCGTCAAACCGCTGCTCACGCAGGCACCTCCCGGCCTGGCCGGTCAGCCCGGGGGCAAGGGAGGGTCGGGCGGAAGGTTTGTGCGGGTCGAGCTCCCGCGCCGCGGCACCCTCACGCTCGCGGAGGTGGAGGTCTTCAGCGAGGGGCGGAACGTGGCGCGCGCCGGGAAGGCCCGCCAGTCGAGCACCTCGAACGGGGGGGAGGCGAACCACGCGATCGACGGGCGCACCGATGGCTCCTACAGCAGCGGGACGCAGACCCACTCCCAGGAGAACGAGGAGAACCCCTGGTGGGAAGTTGACCTCGGCCGTGAGTACCCGATCGAGGCGGTCACGGTCTGGAATCGCACCGAGGGCTCCCTCGGCCAGCGCCTGGAGGGATACTCCCTCGCGGTGTTCGACCGGGATCATCGCGAGGTGTTCCGCAAGGCGGGGAATCCCGCCCCGGCCCAGAGCGGCCGCATCGAGGTCTCGAGCGATGTGGTGGGCGGCATCCGCCGCGCCGCCATCCGGGCGACGGTGGGGATGAACCATGAGCCGGCCGAGGTGTTTGGGACCCTGGCGGGCATGATCGCCCAGGGGGACCAGGTGATCGCCGCCGCCCAGGGGCTGCGGGTCCTGCCGCGGGCCGCCTGGCCGAAGCAGCAGGCGGGCGAGGTGGCCCCCGTGCTCGTCGCGTGGGCCAAGACCATCCCGGCGGGGCAGCGGACCTCGCAGGACTACGTCGAGACCGTGCAGTTTGCCAGCGAGCTGGCCGGCCTGCTCCCCAAGGAGAAGGTGGCGGCCGTCCGGCAGGAGCTCAAGGAGCTCCGCGTCCCGGTGTTCGTCATCCGCACGGTGCGCGAGCAGATGCGCTACGACACACCGAGAATCGTCGCCGAGGCGGGCAAGGCCCTCGAGATCATCTTCGAGAACGCCGACTTCATGCCCCACAACCTGGTGATCGTCCGCCCGGGAACCCGCGACAAGGTGGGGACGGCGGCCTCCACGATGAAGCCGGATGAGGTCGACGCCCGCGGCCGCTCGTACATCCCGAACACGGTGGACATCCTCTCCTCGACGAAGCTTGTCGATCCCGGCCAGCGTGTGACGCTGAGCCTGACGGTCCCGAACGAGGAAGGGAACTTTGAGTATGTCTGCACGTTCCCGGGGCATCACCAGCTGATGTGGGGGACGCTCGTCGTCACCCGCGATGTCGATGCCTACCTCCAGGCCCATCCTGAGGCCCCGGCACAGCCCGCCGCGGCGGCCGCCGGCCACCAGCACGATCACGGGTTCCAGTGAGCACTCCCTCCAAGCGCGAGCTGGTTGAGAAGATCATCGCCCACCTCACTGCTGAGGTGGAGCTCTACGCCGCGGCGGCGCGGGCCGCCCACGCTGAGGCGACGCACGAGCAGAGCCGCGCCGACAACAAGTACGACACCCGGGGTCTGGAGGCATCGTACCTCGCCCGGGGACAGTCGCGGCAGCTTGCAGAGACCGAGCAGGCCATCGAGCAATACCGGAAACTCCCCCTCAGGGACCTGGGTCCGGAGGACCCGATCGACCTGGGTGCCCTGGTGCGGCTCACCGCCAGGAGCCGCAAAGCCTGTTACTTCATCGGGCCATGCGCCGGGGGAACCGAAATCCCCCTGACCGGCGGGGAGGAGTGCCTGGTGATCACCCCACAGTCCCCCTTGGGGCGACAACTCATGGAGCGCCGCCAAGGGGAGAAGCTGCAGATCGAGATCGCGGGGGGGAAGGCCGAGTACAAGGTGGCCTCGGTCTCCTGAGACACGTCGAGCCGGTCACCCATCGCCGGGATACCGGGAAGGAGCAAGCTCCGTTACTGTTGCCAGCTGTCGGTCGATTCGATGCCGCCGTTCCAGTACGTGATGGTGATCGTCTTGTAGGTGAAGGCCACCTCCTCCGCCGGGGCGTAACCACTCGCGGAGCTGTCCTGCTTGTTGGGCGTCCAAGGGCGGACTGAGGCAACCTGCGCCCCCCGGAGGACGTAGCTCATGAGCTTGGTTTCGATCCCCGTCGGCGCCACGTTCCAGACGTCGATCGTGACCGCCGCGATGGTTTCCCCGACCACCATCGACTGGAGCAGCAGCGGCGAGGACTTGTTGAGCAGCTTCACAACCCGAAACGGCTGGTGTTGGCGCTTTCCAGTCGGCAGCCCCGACGCGGGGTCGCGCACCACGCTGATCTCATGGGTGCAGGCCTGGAGCATGTGCTGTCCCTCCCGTCCCTTCTGGGTCACCTCCCCGGTAAGGTCTCCCTGGATGCTTCCTCCCTTGATGGACATGAGGAGGGTGCTTTGGGGCGTCGAGGCGCTTTGAGCCTGGCTGGAGGAGGTCAGGCCGGAGGCAACGACCAGGGCCAGCAGGAGGGAGCGGAGCATCGTTTTCATATGGAGTGGGGGAGTATCAGAGCAAAAAGTCTTGGGGTCAGTTTCGTCAAGGGGTCAGCTCCACGACGCGATAGAACCCTGCCTCCCCGGGGAGCGGGAGCGACACGGTCTGGACCCCCGGGGTCTGGGCGATCACCGGGCCGGTGGCGGCGAAGGGTCGCAGGAGCGTCGGGGTGAACTGGAGGGAGTAGGTGTGGCCGACCACCCCGTTCCACTGGATGAAGACCGTCCGTGCGTTCGCGGTGAGGGTGATCGCACCGATCCCGGGCTGCGTCGGCAACC
>DMJJ01000041.1:0-6194 GCA_003452185.1 Verrucomicrobiales bacterium
GCGCTGTCCGCGCTTCAACTTTGCTATGACTTCGTTCAGTTTTGCAGCTGCTTCTTCAGCGTGCCCGTACGTGCACACTGACACGGTGTGACCATCCGGTCCAAGACCTGGGGTGGCTGGGGCGCCGGGTGGGGCAGCCGCAGGTGGTGGGGGAGATGATTGCCGGGGTGCTGCTGGGTCCGTCGCTACTCGGCTGGCTGGCCCCTTCGGTGCAGAAGTGGCTTTTCCCGCCCCAGGCGATGACCATTTTCTTCGCGGTGAGCCAGGTGGGGCTCTCGATCTACATGTTCCTGGTCGGGCTTGAGTTCCGGCGCGACCTCTTTCTGGGGAAGGCCCGCAGCGCCGCCGCCGTCTCCCTTGCCGGCATGGTGACGCCGTTTCTTCTCGGGGGAGCCATTGGTTACGTCCTTCTCGGGCAGGCCGGGATGTTTGGCGACAAGGTGACGACGGTGGAGGCGATCCTGTATATGGGGGCATCGATGTGCATCACCGCCTTTCCGATGCTGGCCCGGATCATCTACGAGCGGGGGCTTTCGGGCACGGCGCTCGGGACGCTGGCGCTGGCGGCGGGAGCGATCGATGATGCCGCCGCCTGGTGCATCCTGGCCGTGGTGCTGGCCAGCTTTGGGGGAAGCTGGAACGTCGCGGCGCTCGCGATCGGCGGGGGGATCGGCTACGGGATCCTGGTGCTGACGGTCGGCCGGGTCTTGCTGGCGCGGCTGGGACGAACCGCGGAGGAGCGGGGCAGCGTCAACTCGGCGATGCTCGCCTTCACGCTCACGCTCGTCATGCTCGGCTCCTGGTTCACGGATGCGGTCGGCATCTACGCCGTGTTCGGGGCCTTCATCCTCGGGGTGGCAATGCCCAGGGGGACCTTCGCCACTGCGGTGCAACAACAGGTCGAGCCCCTCACCGTGGTGCTGCTCCTCCCCCTCTTCTTCACCTACTCGGGCCTCAACACCCGTCTCGACATGGTCGACACCCCGTACCTCTGGATGGTCAGCCTCATCGTGCTGGCGGCGGCCTGCCTCGGAAAGGCCGGAGCCTGCTACGGGGCGGCACGGCTCAACGGCGAGGACCACAAAACCTCGATGGCGGTCGGCACCCTCATGAATGCCCGCGGGCTCATGGAGCTCATTATCCTCAACATCGGGCTCCAGAAGGGGGTCATCAAGCCGACGCTCTTCTCGATCATGGTGGTCATGGCGATCGCAACCACCCTCATGGCCTCCCCCATTTTCGAATGGCTCTACGGGCGCGAGGCCCGGAAACAGGGGTTGGTCGGAGATGCCCCGCTCGAGGGGTGACCCCCCCCCGGGGCGATTCGGCTTCCGTTCACCCCCCGTTTCCGCTAGCACAGTCGGGTGCCATCACGGCACCGCCCCACGACTATGACGCTTTTTTGTCCTGCTCGGGTTCCCGTGCCCCTGGTGCCGTCGCTCCTGCTGCCACTGCTGCTCCTGGCGGCCCCCGCTCCTGCGGCCTCCGACCTCCCGCCCCAGAAGGTCGATGATTTCCATCTCCTCGACCAGAATGGCCTCTCCCGCGACCTCTACCGCCAGAAGCTCTCAAAGGCCGTCGTGATCGTCATCACCGGAAACGGCTGCCCGATCGCCCGCCAGAGCCTCCCTGAGTTGCAGTCGCTGCGAAAGGAGTTCGCCTCCCGGGGCGTGACGTTCTGGATGCTCAACGCCAACCCCCAGGATGATCCCGAGTCCATCCGCAAGGAGGCCGCCGAGTTCCAGGTCGACTTCCCGGTCCTGCTCGACCACGGCCAATGGGTTGCCGAGTCGCTCGGGGTGCGCCGGACGGCGGAGGCGATCGCCATCAACCCACGCGACTGGACCATCTTCTACCGCGGGGCCATTGACGACCGCCTCGGCTACGGCGAACAGAAGCCGAAGGCCGATCACCGCTATCTTGCCGATGCCCTGGGGGAGTTTCTCGGCGGAAAGCCGGTCTCCACCCCCCGCACCGACGTCAAGGGATGCGCCATCACCTTCCCCCCGGCCGGGACCGTGACCTACACGAAGGACGTGGCGCCCATTCTCCAGGCCCATTGTGTCGCGTGCCACAGCCCGGGAAACATCGGCCCCTTCACCTTCCCCAACTACGACAAGGTGAAAGGGTGGTCGGCCACCATCCGGGAGGTGCTCCTGGAGCACCGGATGCCCCCGTGGCCGGCGGACCCCTCGCATGGGGCGTTTGAGAACCCGAGGGTCCTTACCGAGACGGAGACCCGCACCCTCCTCCAATGGGTGGCGGCGGGCTCCCCCCGTGGCGAGGGGGAGGATCCCCTGGCGGCCCATCCCCCGGCTGCCCCCGACCCCTGGCCGCTCGGGAAGCCGGATGTCATCGTCTCCATGCCGACGGAGTTCAACGTCTCCGCCACCGGGGTCATCCCGTATCAATACTTCAAGATCCCCTCCCCGCTCCCCGAGGATGCCTGGGTGCGCGCCGCGGTGGTCAAGCCGGGCAACCGAAAGGTGCTTCACCACGCCCTGATCTTCGTGAATTACCCCGAGGCGCTGAAATCGATCGAGCCGAAGCAGAATGCCGGCACCGCCGGGTTCTTCACCGGTTTTGTCCCAGGCACCGACCCGGTGCCGTTCCCCGAGGGGACCGGCAAGTTCCTGCCGAAGGGAACGGAGTTCATCTTCCAGATCCACTACGCCCCCACGGGCAAGCCCGAGAAAGACCTCACCCAGATCGGGCTCTACCTCCTTCCCGCCAAGCCCCAGTGGGAGCTTCGCACCCGCGCCGTGACCCAGACCGAGCTCCTCATCGCCCCGGGGGCCAGCAACCATGTCGCCCAGGCCAGCTACAAATTCCGCAAGGAGGCGGTGCTCCATGACATGAGCCCCCACATGCACGTGCGGGGGGCCTCCTTCAAGTACGAGATGCTCTACCCGGACGGGCGGCGGGAAACCCTCCTGAGCGTGCCCCGGTGGGATTTTGGCTGGCAGTCGCTCTACCGGCTGAAGCAGCCCCTGAAGATCCCCGCGGGGTCGGAGCTGGTCTGCTCCGGGACGTTCGACAACTCCGCGGCCAACCCCTCCAACCCGGATCCCGCCGCCTGGGTCATCTTCGGCGAGCAGACGACGGACGAGATGTTCATCGGCTACTACGACATCGCCGTCCCTCCGCAGGAGGCCACGGCGAGGCCCGCCCGGAAGGAAAAGCCGGCCCCGGATGAGCCGCAGAAATAGACCGGAAGGACCCTGGCAGGCAGCCTCTCAGTTCGAGCGAAAGACATCGTCGCCGTTCAGCGCGCTGCTGTCGTCAAACCTCCGGTTCGGCCCGGCCGACCGGATCAGAACGCCGGCGTTCGAGAAGTAGATCTTCAACGGCGTCCCCCACGGGTCGACGAACTCCCCCTGGGAGCTCATCTCGTTCTTCCGGCCCACCAGGATGATCACGTTCTTGGGGTTCTGCCCGAGGAGCATCTTCCCGATCTCGGCGTTGCTCCCGATCGGGTAGCTCCCGACATACTCCTTGTACTTCTGGAGGGCGACGAAGAGGTTTTCGATCTCTTCGTTGAACTTGGCGTTCCTGGCGTTGATCTGCCAGGTGTTGAAGGCCCTGACCCCCCAGAAGGAGCCGACAATCGCCGTCACGAATCCGAGAAACAGCAGGAGCTTTTTCATACCTGCCTTCTTCCATCGGCAGGTGCCCCGGAGGCGGGGCGCACCAAGGGGTTACACGGCGGGGGTCGACGGGTTCGAGGGTGCCCTGTCACGGGACACCTCGCCAAGGAGGAGACGGAGGCTGTTGAACACCACCACGACCGTGCTCCCCTCGTGCCCGATCACCCCAAGGGTGAGCGGGATCACCCCCAGGAGCGCGGCGATCGCCAGGATCACCACCGTCCCAAGCGAGATGACCAGATTCTGCCGGATGACCCGACCCGCCCTCTGGCTGATGCGGTAGGCGAAGAGAAATGACTCCAACCGGTCGTGCATCAGGACCACGTCCGCCTGCTCCAGGGCGGCATCCGATCCCCGTGCCCCCATGGCCACGCCGACGTGCGCGGCAGCGAGGCTCGGAGCGTCGTTGACCCCGTCGCCCACCATCGCCACAAACTCCCCCCGGGCCGTGAACTCCCGGATCGCCGCCACCTTCTGCTCCGGGCTCAGATGGGCCCGGACATCCCGGAGGCCGAGCCGCTGCCTCAGGACGTCGGCCGCCTCCTGGCGATCCCCCGTGAGGACCACGGTCTTCAGCCCCGCACCCCCCAGGGCCTCGATCACCCCGCGGGATTCGGCCCGCACCTCATCCCTGAGCACCACCCGGCCCGAAAGATCCCCCCAGCAAAGCCACACCTCCGAGAGCCCGGGCTCAGCCTCCGGCTCCGGGCTGTTCTGGGCGGCCAGGGATTCCAGCAGCCACTGGCGCCGCCCGAGGCGCAGCACCTTCCCCTGAAAGAGCGCCTGGAGGCCAAATCCCGTGATCGACTCGAATCGCTCGAGTTCCACCGGGCGGACGTCGTGCTGCTTTCCATGCCGGGTGATCGCCCGGGCCAGCGGGTGGCTCGAGAGCCGCTCCATCGACACCGCCAGCTGAAGCACCTCCGCCTCGCGTCCCGGGGGAAAGCTCTCCACCACCTGAACCACAAGCTCCCCCGTGGTCAGGGTCCCCGTCTTGTCGAGGGCGACACACTTGATCTGGGCCAGCTTCTCGACCGCCACACCTCCCCGGAACAGCACCCCGCGACGCGCCCCCGAGGCGATCGCCGCCAGGATCGCCGAGGGGATCGACAGCACCAGGGCGCACGGGGAGGCCACCACGAGCAGGGTCATCGCGCGGTAGAAGGCGCTCTTCACGGCCGGGGTGCTCAGGAAGGGAGGGGACTTCAGGACGAGCCACCAGGCGAGGAACACCACGAACGTGAGCCCGAGCACCGCGTAGGTGTAGCCCGTGCCGAACTTGTCGGTGAATTTCTGGGATGGCGCCTTCTGGTGCTGCGCCTCCCGGATCAGGTGGATGATCTTCTCAAGGGCGCTCTCCGCGGCGGGCCGCGTGACCGAGACCTCCACCGCCCCCCAGAGATTCATCGTTCCGGCCAGCACCGGGTCGCCCACCTGCTTTTCCACCGGCACGGCCTCCCCCGTGAGGTTCGATTCATCGGCCGCCGTCCTCCCCTTGAGGATCTCCGCATCGACGGGAAAGAGCGCCCCAGGCTTGATCAGCAGCCGGTGCCCCGGGCCCAGCTTCTCGACGGCGATCTCCTGCTCGCGACCCGCCTCGTCGATCAGCGTGGCCACCTTCGGCGCCCCGCGGTGGAGGGCCTTGATCTCCCGCTGGGTTCGCCCCATGGCGTAGTGCTCCAGCGCCCCGGCCAGGGAGAAGAGGAAGAGGAGGATCGCCCCCTCCTTCCACTCGCCAATGGCACCGCTGCCGGCCGCCACCGCGAGCATCAGGAAATGGACATCCAGGCGCCGCTGCTGGAGCAGCTCCCAGGTCTCCTCCACGGTGAACCAGGCTCCCGCGACATACGCGACGACGAACGCCGCCACCGACCACCCTGCGGGGGCGAACGCCCCGATCAGGGCAAAACAGCCGCACACCACGGCCGCGACCAGCTGGCCCTTCCACTCGTCCAGGTGCTCATCGTCGTCATGGATCTCAATCTCCCTCGGAACCAGCCGCGGCAGCGGGAGCGATCGCCACCGCCAAAACCGGGGGGCCGTGGGGCAGGAAATCCGCGAGAGGGTCGTCGCGTGGGGGTTCACCGACACCTGGATCTGCGACAGGGCCTTGGCATGCCCCGGCTTCTCGCACCGGGAACAATCCGCCTCCCCGGTCAGGAGCCCGCACAGGCTCCCATCCTCCTTGGGCCGCATTTTCTCCAGCATCGACCGAACCCGGTCGTTCAACGCCGCATCCTCGCCGGTCCCCAGGGTCGCAATGGAGACCGAGCGATCCTTCGGGCGAACCGTGACGGCCTCCACATGGGGTTCCACCGCCAAGATCCCCGCCACCCCCTCGACCAGGCAGGCGGGGGCGGGCGTCTCCACGGGTTTTTCAGTCTGCGGCTTCATCGCATCACCATCCAAAGCATCCCTCCTCGATGGCGTTCTGACAAGAGCCCATCGGGCAGATGGGGGGGGAGGGGGTGGGTAAGTAAGCGACGTCCCTCCGCGAGGTTCAACTCAGCCGACTCGGCAGTCGGCGATACAGCAGACAAGGCTGTC
>DMJJ01000041.1:6468-8481 GCA_003452185.1 Verrucomicrobiales bacterium
AGTCGGCGATACAGCAGACAAGGCTGTCTGCGCTACGACGGCGCCGGCTTCCCAAGCTGGAAGGGGCGTCGATCCGCGAAGTGTAGCGCGGGCTGCACAGCCTGCTGTATCGCCGGTTGCCCAACCGGCAGGTGTGCGTGCGCGAGGGGGTGTTGGGTAAGGAAGGGACGCACGTCCGCGAGGTTCAACTCAGCCGACTCGGCAGTCGGGGCTCCCGTGGGTTCTCCCTTGGGAGGGGCAGACGGGTGCTACTGGAGCCGTGTCCCCGGATCCGCACTCACCCGGATTTAATCGCACCCGGGGGGTAGTCCTGATGTACCCACCGCCCCCCGGGGGGCCACCGGCCGCAGTTTTGGATTCCCTCGGCCCGCGCCCCGGCGGATGCTCCCGCGCGGATGAGCCAACCGCGAAATACCGCCAACCGGGCCAGGAAGCATGCCTCTCTTGTGGTGCTGCTCTGCCTCATCGCAGCCGGCTGCGCCCATTCCCTGACTTCTGTGAAATACCCGCTTACCCGAAAGACGGCCCAGGTCGACGACTACCACGGGACCCAGGTGGCCGACCCCTACCGATGGCTGGAGGACGACAACGCCGCCGAGACCAAGGCCTGGGTGGAGGAGCAAAACAAGGTCACCTTCGACTACCTCGCCCGCATCCCCCAGCGTCAGGGGTTGCGGGACCGGCTGACCCGGCTCTGGAACTTTGAGCGCTACGGGCTCCCCTACCGAAAGGGGACCCGCTACTTCATCAGCCGCAACTCCGGCCTCCAGAACCAGTCGGTCCTCTACACCCTGGATTCCCTCGACGCCGAACCCCGCCCCCTCCTCGACCCCAACACCCTGAGCCCCGATGGCACCGTTGCCCTGGCAGGCCTCCGCCCAAGCGAGGATGGGAACCTCCTGGCCTACGGCCTCGCAGTCGCCGGCTCCGACTGGAATGAATGGAAGGTGCGCGACGTCCGGACCGGCAAGGACCTGGGGGATCACCTCCGGTGGGTGAAGTTCAGCGGGGCCTCCTGGACCCGCGACAACCTTGGCTTCTACTACAGCCGGTACGACGAACCGAAGCCGGGCGAGGCCCTCAAGGGGGTGAACTATTATCAAAAACTCTATTATCACCGGGTTGGCACCCCCCAATCCGAGGATCCCCTGATCTACGAGCGCCCCGATCACAAGGAGTGGGGCTTCGGGGGCTCCGTCACGGAGGATGGACGCTATCTGGTGATCACCGTCTCCCAGGGCACCGATCCAAAGAACCGGGTGTTCTACCAGGAGCTCGGGGCCGCCGGCGGCAAGGTCGTGGAGCTGCTGAACGAGTTGGACGCCTCCTACAACTTCGTCGGCAACGATGGCCCCCTCTTCTGGTTTTTGACCGACTTGAAGTCGCCCCGCGGACGCGTGATCGGGATCGACCTTCGCAACCCCGACCGCGGGAACTGGCGGGAGCTGATCCCCGAGTCGGCGGATACCCTCCAGGGGGTCACCGTGGTGAACCACCAGTTCCTGGGCCACTACCTGAAGGATGCCCGAACGCAGGTCCGCCGTTTCACCCTCGACGGGCAGCCCGCGGGGTCGATCGAGCTCCCGGGGATCGGCACCGCAGGCGGATTCGACGGCGAGCGCACCGACACGGAGACCTTCTTCAGCTTCACCAGTTTCACCCTCCCTCCCACGATCTACCGGCACGATCTGGTCACCGGCCAGAGCACGCCGTTCCGCCAGCCCAAGGTCGACTTCGACCCCTCGCGCTACGAAACCCGGCAGGTCTTTTACACCAGCAAGGATGGAACAAGGGTGCCAATGTTCATCACCCATCGGAAGGGCCTCCTCCTCGATGGCACCAACCCGACCTACCTCTACGGCTACGGTGGATTCAACATCAGCCTCACCCCCAGCTTCAGCGTCAGCATGCTGGTCTGGATGGAGCGGGGAGGCGTCTACGCCATGCCGAACCTCCGGGGCGGAGGCGAATATGGGGAGGAGTGGCACCGGGCCGGGACAAAGCTGCAGAAGC
>DMJJ01000344.1 GCA_003452185.1 Verrucomicrobiales bacterium
GTGATCGCCCCGGCCCCCCCCGCATATCGGATCGCGTTTCTGAGCAGGTTCCCCAGGGCCCGCGACAGGAGCTCCGGGTGGGCGGCGCACCAGAGCCCCTCGGGGACCCCCACCGTGACACCCTCCCCCCCGGGGGACTCCCGGTCGACGACCCGTTGCACCAACGGAAGCAGTTCCACCCGCTGAAGCCCGCTCTCCCGGGCCTCGAGACCCGCCTTGCTGAACGAGAGAAGTTCATTCACCAGAAGGGACATTTCCTGAACCTCCTGCTGGGCATCCTGGAGGGTTTCGGCCACCCCTGGATCGACCCTCTGCTCCAGGATCCCCATCGTCATCTGCAGCCGGGCCAGGGGGGCGCACAGCTCATGGGCGATGTCCCCCAGGAAGCGCTTCTGGCCGGTGACGTAGCCCGAGAGCCGACCGGCCAACCGGTTCACCGACCCCGCGAGTGAACCGAGCTCATCGCGCCGGTCGCTGCCAAGCCGGACCTCGAACTGTCCCTGCGCGATTTGCTCCGTGGCCCGGGTCAGCTGGGAGACGGAACGGGTCACCCCATGGACGAAGGGGATCCAAAAAAGGGCCGACAACAACACGATCGCACCGGCCACCGAGACCCACGGGGTGACATCAAACAGGAGCCCACCGCCACTCAACGAGGCCGACGCGATCACCAGCGCCCCGGGCGCCGGCCTCCCCCCGGGCGACTCGGGGATCGGGAGGCGCACAACCACCCAGTAGCGGGTGGGATCCTCCGTCCTGGCCATGAACTTCGGATACCCACCCCCTCCTCCCCCCGGGGGGCCAAACCCATCCAAAGGCCCTCGCCCTCCCGGTCCCCGCTCTCGCTCTCCGGGGCCTTGGAGGGGCGGACCGCGGCGCGGTGGACGCCCGCCCGGCGGTCCCCCGCCCCGTTGCATGACTCGCTCCCGGATCAAAGGGGGAAGGTTGGTCATCCCGATCCCGCCCCCGCGCGGATCGCCGCTGACAAGCCCGAGATCCACCCCATAGGGCTCAGCCGCCCGCTGAAGGATCCCGGCCCACTGGTCGCGTCCCCCGGACCGCAGGTCCGAGAGCACGCCCTCGGCCAGGGCGTCGATCCGATCCCCCGCACCAAAGGTCAACAGCCAGTCGGCACCGACGTGGAACTGCATCCTCACGAAGAGGAGAAACACCACCCCGAGCAGCACCAGGTTCATGAAGAACCAGCCGAGGATCTGCGCATACAGAGGGAGTCGGAGCTTCATTCAGCCTCGGGGTTGATCAACATGTAGCCTGCGGCGCGCAATGTGCGGATGAACCGTGGGGCTTTTGGATCATCCCCCAGCTTCTTCCGGAGCGCTGAAATATGGACATCGATCGAGCGGTCAAACACCTCGTAGTTACGGTCCCGGATCTCCTCAAGAAGCTGCTCGCGGCTTTTCACGCGGCCCTTGGCGCGCGCCAGCGAGACGAGGAGATCGAACTCCACCGGCGTGAGTGCCAGGGGGAGATCTCCGAGTGCCGCGGTCCGGGTGCCGGGATCGACCCTCAAGGGGCCAACCACGAGCTCCCGCTCCACCTCCTCCCCGTCCGCCGCAGGGGAGCCACGGCGGCTTCGGCGGGTCACGGCCCGCAGACGGGCCAACAGCTCCCGGGTGGAGAAGGTCTTCGGCAGGTAGTCATCGGCCCCAATCTCGAGGCCCACAATCCGGTCGGCCTCCTCCCCCCGGGCCGTGAGCATCAGGACCGGAACCTCCGAGCTTTTCCGAATTCGGCGGAGCACCTCGAACCCATCCAACTCAGGGAGCATGAGGTCGAGGATGACCGCATCCCACGCCTCGGCCGTGGCCCGATTGACCCCCGCCGGACCGGTGTGCTCCGAGGCGACCTCGTATCCCAGGGGGGTCAGGTAGTCCCGGATCAGGCGACAGAGCTTCCGGTCATCATCGATCACCAGGAGCCGGATGCGCCCACCCGCCGGGGCGGGGGCGTTGGCGGAGGCTGAATTCGTGGAGTTCATGGGCGGATCGTCGTGTCCAGCGCTGCAAAATCGTAGTCGTTCAAGGGGTGGAAAGCGCGAAGTTTTACACTTCCTTAACACTTTTCCCCCTTCCTCCACACACCCCCTTAACAGTGGGGGTGTTCATTGTCCTTGGAAACGATGAACGCGAACGCAGAGAGCAGACCAGAGACCCGGGAGGGGAACCCCTCCCCCACGATGGGCCAGGTCCCACCCTCCTGCGGCGCGTTCCAAAAGATCGCCTCGGTGGCCACCGTTGAACGACTCGCATCATGGCTGATGTGGGCGGTGAGCCTCCTGGGGTGACACGAAAGGCCAGATACCCATGAACTCGAAGCTCCTGATCCTTACGGCAACCCTCGCGCTGGGCGCGACCAGTCTCACCACCACCGCACAGAACGCCCCGGGACGGCGGGCCCGTGGCCCGATCGTCGTGTCGGGGGAGAATCAAGCGCCCCCCCCTCCGGCCGACGCCGCAGACCCCGCCGGCACTCCCCCGCCGCACCGCGGCGGACCCGATGGACAGGGGGGTGGACCCGGGGGTCACGGGCGGGGTCATCGCCCTCCCTCCCCAATCATCGCCGCCCTGGACGTCAATCAGGATGGGGTTCTCGACGCGACCGAGCTGGCGAACGCCCCTGCTGTCCTGAAGTCCCTCGACAAGAACGGCGACGGAAAGCTCACCGCAGATGAACTCCGCCCCGCCCCGCCCCAAGGGGCCAACGGAAACCCGCCGCCCCAGCCCCCTCCTGG
>DMJJ01000022.1 GCA_003452185.1 Verrucomicrobiales bacterium
TGGGACGGAGCGTCAGGGTGCGGGCCTTCAATCGGCGGGGCTGGGATGCCGTCGCGTGGAACTGCCGTGGGTGCAGCGGGGAGCCGAACCGGCTGGTGCGGTTTTACCACAGCGGATCGAGCGACGACCTCCTCGCGGTCGCCACGCATGTGGCCGGTATCACCGGCCATCCACTCCTGCTGGTTGGGTTCAGCCTCGGCGGCAACATGACCCTCAAGCTCATGGGTGAGCTGGGAGAGGGCGCCCCGCCCTGGCTCACCGGGGGCGTGGCGGTCTCCGTCCCGTGCGACCTGCGGGCCTCAGGCGAGGTGATGGCGCAGGCCGCGAACCGGATCTACATGCAGCGGTTTCTCGGCGACCTCCGGGAGAAGATCCGGACCAAGCAGGCGCGGTTTCCCGGCCCCCTGCTGGATGACACCGGGTACGAGGAGCTGAGATCGTTCCGCGATTTCGACAACCGGTACACCGCGCCGCTCCATGGGTTTCGGGATGCCGAGGATTACTGGGCTCGATGCAGCTCCCGGTTCTTCCACGACCGGATCCGCCGGCCCGCGCTGCTCCTCAACTCGGAGGACGACCCGTTTCTGGCCCCGGAATGCTTTCCCAGGGAGGTCGCCGCCCACCACCCCTGGTTCCACCTGGAGGTGACGGTGCACGGGGGCCACGTCGGGTTCGTCGGCGGAGGCCTGGAGCCGGGTGAGTATTACAGCGAGCGGCGGGCGATCGAGTTTGCGCGTGACTTCTGCACGGATCCGATCGCCTGATACGCCCATGGCTTTTCAACCGCGATCCCTCCGCCCGCTCCTGGCGGGAGCCCTGCTCTCCCTGCTCGCCCCCTCGAACTCCACGGCTGAAGGCCTCCCGTACGAGCAGCGAAAGGACCTCGTCTACGGCGAGTCTCACGGCGTCGGGCTGCTGATGGACGTCTTCACCCCGAGGGACAAGACCAACGGCCTGGCGATCATCGACGTGGTGAGCGGTGCCTGGAGCAGCGACCGGAGCAAGATCCGGGATCACACCCTTGCCCAGATCTTCAGCATCTACTGTGCGAAGGGGTACACCGTGTTCGGCATCCGCCCCGGATCGAAGGATCGGTTCACCGCCGCCGACATGGAGAAGCATCTCCGCGTCGGGATCCGGTTTGTGAAGGAGCACGCGGAGGAATACCACATCGACCCCGAGCGTCTCGGGATGACCGGCGCCTCGGCCGGCGGGCACCTCGCCCTTCTCGAGGCGTTGAATGCGGACGCGGCACGGCCCGATCCCACGAAGGATGCGGCCCGGCCCAACTCCCGGGTGCGGGCCGTGGGTGTCTTCTTTCCGCCGACCGACCTTCTGGAGTGGGAGGTCTGGAAACCGGCCGACCCCGAGATCGTTGGCCAACTCCTCTTCCCGGGCGGGGTCGCCGGACACTCGGCGGATGAACTGGCTAAACGTGCCCGGGAGGCCTCCCCACTCCATCGAGTCTCCGGGAAACCCTCGATCCCCTTCCTGTTGATCCACGGGGACGCCGACCCCCTGGTGCCGCTCTCGCACTCGCAGCGGATCGTGGAGGCGATTCACAAGGCGGGGGGAACGGCGGAGCTGATCGTCAAACCGGGTGGAGGCCACCCCTGGCTGACCCTGGCCGAGGAGGTCAGGGTGATGGCCGACTGGTTCGACAAGCAACTGGCGAACGCCCCCAAATAACCCTCCCTCGTGCGGAGGTTCAACCTTCGATCAGGTAGTACACCGTGGAGGGGAGGAGGTCGATTTTCCCCGCCCCACCGGCCAGAGGCTCCCTCGGAACCCCAAGCAGATCGAGGGGGATGACCCGCATCGACCCGGCGTCCGAGCGCTTGAACTCGACCGTTCCGCGGATCTCGCGCACCTCCCAGGGATCCCCTCCCAGGCTGGAGATCCTGTATCGCCCCCCCTCCAGCCTCTCCTCGGACCATCCGGTCGGGCGCTCCTCTGTCATCACCTGGAGCAAAAGGCGCTTGGAAGTGGAGATCGGCTTCGCGTCGAGCGCAACAACCACAATATGGGCAAGGTCGAGCGGGCTCTGAATCACGAGATCGGGAAGCTGGATTGCCCCGCCAAGGGCCAAGGCCCCGCTCGCCCCTTGGACGCAGGGTGCTCTCAGCGAGAGCAACCCCTTGCCATAATCCAGGAAAAGCTCCCCTCCTGCACTCTCCACCGTTCGGGCCTCATGCCGAATCATCCCCCCAAGCGGTTTCGCAACAACCCCGGAGGCTTCCCCGTCGACGAACCGGACATGAGTCCGGCCGGCGAAGTGGATCAGCGGATCGATCACCTGCCCCGGTTTGAGCGCCGCGGCCTCGGGCGGGATGTCCTTGAGCCGTAGCTCGTCGAAGGAAGCATCCTGCGGCAGAGGGGTTCCCTTCAGTGCCAGAAGGTCTTTGCGGGCGAGGCGCACCTCGGCGAGCAGCTCGCCTGGATGGATGAGCCCGAGGCGGTAGATGAGAGCCGCGGCGGGAAACTGCGCCACTTGCGAAGGGGCCATGAGGGTCCACGGCTGCATGAAGTAGCCAGGCTTCACTTTCCATTGGTCGGTGTCGTACGCGAAGTGAACGATCCCGTCGGTTCCCTGGAGGGCCGCGTAGGCCGCGAGAAACAGAGGGGCTTCGGACCGGTGGCGGTTCGGGCGATTCCAGGTGGTCTCGGAGAGCATCGATGGCAGGTCATCGTACTGCTGGTCCATGACCGGGTGGTTGAAGAGTCGCTTTCCGGCCTCGCTTGCGCCGTCAAACCGAAGGGCACTGCGATTCACATAAGTATGGCCGGCACGAATCGACCACTCGGAGGCTTCCCCCTTGGCGCCGGAGTCAAAGTATCCGTGGCGGTCGACGAAATCCCCGGCTGTGTAGCTGAGCTTCTCGAGAGGGCCGAGGACTGCATTGTCCGCCGTGGTCCAGTTGGAGGCGGTGACGAGGCCTTTGAACCCCAGCTTCCGGAGGAAGGCGACCGTCTCCTTGTAGAAGCTGGACTGCACCTCGAGTAGAAACTCGGCGGTCTCCTGATCACGGAGGGTTCGCTCGTGCGCAAGGTTCCAGAGCGGGCGGAACCCCAGGCGCCCCTCCTCCACGCGGTCTCGGGACAACCCCTTGCCTCCCCACTTGGCGAGGGCGGCTGCCACCGATCCGTGGCGCCGGGCCGCCCAGCTCCCAAACCGGGCTTCGAGGAGCTCCAGCTGGGCGGAGGGCACGTTCTGCTCGCTGAAAGTCCAGAAGAAGAACGAGTCCTCGTTCTGCAGTTCCACTCCCATCACCGCAGGCTCGTCCACCAATCCACGGCCCGAGGCACCAGGGGTGAGGAGCAGCGCTTCCCACCAGGCACGATACCTCTGCTGGAACTCCGGATTGAAAAGAAGCGTGGAGAACGGGTGTTTGTGCCCATCGTATCCCTTGAGCCAGGGGACCTCGGGACCGGGGGTCATCCAGAGAGGAAAGTAGATGCTCAGATGGGTGTAGATCCCCTCCTTCTTGCAGGCTTCCACGATGGCCTGGAGCTGGGAGATCCGCGCCGTGTCAGGGGATCCCTCCTTGGTGAACACCGCACCGTGAGCCCGTACCAGGTTGACCCCGTACTTGGCCAGCACACGGGCCGAATGGGCGAGCTGGGTTGGGCTCCTGAGCTCATGAGGGGGGCCGTTCACACCCCAAAAACGGACAATCCGGCCATCGGACGGCTGTACGAAATCTCCCCCCTTGGACTGGATCCATCCCCCCGCGCCCGCCACGGGCTCATTGAGATGGCGGAGGTCGACGACGGAACGGGCGTCGAACGGGTCTGAGGCTGGAGCAAAGGGGAACCAGCCAGGCTCGGCCGCCCAGGCGCATACCGACAGGAGCACAACACGGATAGCGACGGCCAGGCGGAGGGTTTTGAAGGGAATCGCGAGTCCCGGTTTCATTCCTTCAGCCAAGCAGATCCAGGGGCGCTGCTCAACCGCGATCGCTGCACCTCGACACGTGCGACCCATCCCAGCGCTGAGTCGCGGGAAAGTCGACGGACCCCCGCTGTTCAGCCGCCCTGTCCGTTGGGCAACCGGCGCCGGCGTAGCGCAGACAGCCTTGTCTGCTGTATCGCCGACTGCCCAGTCGGCTGCGCGCACCCTTCGCGGACGGGCGTCCCTTCCTTACCCAACGCCCGCTCGCGCACCCACGCCTGCCGGTTCGGCAACCGGCGATACGGCAGGCTCGGCAGCCTGCGCTACACTTCGCGGACCCGGGGTCGGCCCCCGCCTTCATTGCGGCACTCACCGCATTGCGGCAGGCAGCCTCAGCATATTCCCGGCGGCGTCGTAGTCCGGATTCCGATTCATCGGATCGTCGTCGGGATCGATACGATCGTTCTGATCATACCGCAGCCGCATGCTGGGGACTCCCGGCAGGCTCGAGATCCGCTCCAGTCGGTTTCCCACCTTGTCATACCGATAAACAGCCTGCCCCAGGTCGCTGATCCTCTCGGAGACCAATCGTTGAAGCGGATCATACTCCCAGTCATAGGTGCGGGCGCCCCCTCCCCCATCCGCCAGGCGCTCAGTCAGTCGGGTTCGCTGCCCTGCCGCGTTCACGCGGTAGTCAAACGACGCCCATTCCTTCCCCTCCGTTCCCCAAACGAGATTCGTCAGCCGGTTCCGGTTATCGTAGTTGTAGCGGTTTGTCAGGCCGTTCCCGTAGCTCATCGTGAGGAGGGTTCCGGCTGCGTCATACTCGTACGCGACCGACATCCCGTATCCCGGGATCGTGGCGCCGGTCAGCCTGTGAAGCGGATCGTAGCTGTAATCGATACGCCAGGCCTCGGCGCCCGCGGTCACCGCGGTCGACCCCAGCAGGCCGCCCGGAAGGTAGGAATACTCCAGGGTGCCCCAGCCGGGCTGCTCCTTGCGGCTCAAGCGATCGAAATCATCATACGCGTAAAACGATTCACCGCTCGGATCCCGCTGGGTAGCCCGTTGCCCGGTCGCCGTGTAGGTGAAGGCCGCCAGGGGGGGATCGCTCTCAGGGGCTCCCCGCTCGACACGCAGGGTCAGCCTCCCCAGGGCGTCGTACCGATGCTCGATCACGCGTCCGTTGAAGTTCGTATGCAGGAGGAGGTTTCCAGATGGATCATACGACATCAGCTCACGCTCCCCGCCGGGAAGCCAGCGGGCGACACGATGTCCAAGGGCGTCATACTCATAGTGCGTCACCCGCCCAAGCGCATCCTCCTGAATTACACGGTTGCCGGCCTCATCGTAGCCGTACCGGGTCACCCCCTCCTCAGGAAGCCCAGGCGCATTGGTCACGCTGATCAGCCGACCCAGAGGGTCATACTCGTACAGGGTCCCCTGCCCCAGTTCATTGGTTCGCGCGATCACCCTCCCCACCACGTCGTAAACCTCAAGCAGCGCCTCCCGCCGTCCATCCACCTCCGGCAGCCAGGTCGCTCTCCTGCGAAGGAACCCGTCATACTCGAACAAGGTGCTTCTCCCGACAGGGTCAATCGATTCGGTGAGCAAACCGGCACCCCCGTAAACGGACCGCGTCACCGAGGCGTAGTCCGTCCCAAATCCGTTCGTGATGGCAACCCGTCGTCCGGCGACGTCATAGCCATAGGCCGTCACAAGCCCGGAATCGTCCCGGGTCCAGTCGATCCGCCCCCCCTCGTCGTAGTGGGTCAGGTGCGCGGCGAGGATCTCCGGGGCTTCGACCAACCGGCTGAACGGAACTCCCTCCGCATCGGTGCCAACCTGAATCACGAGGTTCCGGCACCGGCCGGCGCGCACCACGCGGCCCGCCCCGTCGTATTCCACAAAGCCCCCTCCCGCGGTGGTCACCGAATCTTCCGGATTCTCCCCCTCGCGGAGATAGACCGCATCCTGAGTCCAGATCGGCCGTCCAACGGAATCGCGCACCTGTCGAAGCACCGATCTCGGAGTGGCGGCGTCCCCGGATCGGAGGGTTTGAATGAGATCTCCCCGCCGGTCGTGGAAGTATCGTGTCGTATTCCCAAGCTCATCCCTCTCCTCCAACTTCCTCCCCGCCGGGTCCAGCCGAAGACTCCGACGAAACCCAAGTCCGTTCGTCGCCTCGGTCGGCTGGCTCAGAAGGTTGTAGGACTGTCGTCGGGTGGAGAACTCCAGGGTCCCGTCGCCCAGGGTCCGCGAGGAGGTTTCGCCGGTGAGGTTCCCCGAATCATCGTACTCCATCCCGATCCAGGAGAGCACCCGTCCCCCGGCGTCGATCGTTCCGACCGCGACCACAAGTCCATCCCCGCCATAGACGTTCGTGTGGGAGGTGCCGAGTGGGTCAAGGGTGGCGGCAAGCCGCCCCGCGGCATCGTACGCAAGGAGCATCCGTTGCGCTCCGTTGGAGGTCACTAGGGCTGACTCCACGAGCCTCCCCTGGACGTCATACCGGTTGGTGGTTATCCCGCCCCATGCATGGTGGTGGGAGAGGAGGAGTCCCCGCGCGTCATAGGCAAAGAGATTGGTGTCATGGGCATTCGTCACGGCGAGCAAATCACCCCGTTCATTGAATTGACGGAGGGTCCAGGTTTCCGCGGCAGTCCCCCAGTGGTTGGTCTCGGCCACGGGGTGGCCCAGTTCGTCGTAGGACCAGAGATGCACCCCTCCATCGGGCTCGACCGTCCGGAGAACGTTTCCGCGCGGATCATACTCGTGGAGGGTTACGGCCCCCGCCGGATCCCGAAGCAGGAGGGTCCTCCCCGTTGGATCGTGCTGGAGGGTGGTACCGGCACCTGATCCATCTCGAAGGCCTGCCAGCCGTCCTGACGGGTCATACTCGACGGCAGCCACGAGCACTCCCCGTTCGTCCCGAACTCCCGTCAGGAGGTGGGGCACTGCGGTGTTGGTGTAGTAGTAGTGCCGGGTAACGTACCGGGGAGGATCCCGTTCCACCAGGCGGTCCACGGAGGCAAGGTTCCCCGTCGCCTGATCGTACGCATACCGGACGCGCGGGGGGCGCGCCTCGGCGGGGGCCCCCACCCCGCTCTCGCCCGCCCCGGGACGATCATACACGGCGTCGATCCGCCCGGCTGGATTCCTGTGGAACCAGAGGGCCCGAGTCGGGTGGTCCCGGGCATCCCAATGCTCCACGCGAGTCTCCGTCCCCCCTCGCGTGATCTCCACCCGCTCCCCGCCTCTCAGGAGGATCGACTCCAGCCGTGGTGGGCCGAAGCACTCCGCCTGGGATGGGATGACCCCCTCGCCACCGAGGGAGTGAATCCCCTGGGCCGGCCGGGTGATGCGAAAAACGCTTCCGTCCTCGTTGGTCAGGACCCAGGCATGGAAATCATAATTCTCCATCGGGGTCCCGGGACCGGCATCGACCCAAAACGGATCGATCTGCTGCTGAAACGGGATGTACCTCAGCTCGCGGTTGCCCATCGCCGTGAGCGTCGCGTTCACCCCGGGGGGGGCGATCCACGTGGCCTGATAGCAGAAGCAGGGCACCCCACCCTCCTCGGCCCCGGGCTCGAGGCGGAACTCAAACGTGACTCGCCGTCCCCCCGGAAGGGTGAGGGTCATGTCCCGCCCCCCTCCGACGCGGAGCGAGAACGGTTCCCCCGAGTCCTCGTCAACGCGATCCTCCCGCTCCTCGTCGATCCCGACATCCAGGTCGTGAAGCAGCAGGGACCATCCAGGTCCAAAGTCGCCCCCACCCGGGTTGATGGAGTCGTAGGTGCGCCCGACCACCAGGGGCAAACCGGCGGCGGGAAGCTCCAGGTCGGTCTCGGTGAAGGTGAACTGGCCCACCTTGGCCTCGCTCTGGAGGAAGAGCCGCACGTGATCGTGCACACCGCGGACTCCCCCCGTGCAACGCAGCGACAGATCGTAGACGCCGTTCCGCAACAGGGTCAGGTCGAGCTCCCCGAGCCGTCCCCCCTCCACACGACCGCCCCCATTGAATGTGGCGCGGACC